>JAYEKC010000316.1:0-2777 GCA_034716715.1 Gemmatimonadota bacterium
GCCAGCTTCGCGCGGCCCGAGCTTATCCTCTCGGCCGAGCGCAAGCGGGGCAACGTCGAGAAGAAGGTGGTCGAGCTGGTGACCGCGCGGCCGAACCGCTCGGGCGTGGTCTATGCCGGCAGCCGCGAGAAGACCGAGACCCTGGCGCAGGCGCTGCGCGACGCAGGCGTCCCGGCGCTCGCCTATCACGCGGGCCTGGAGAAGTGGCTACGCGCCCAGCGGCTGGAGGAATTCCTCGAGGCCGACGCGGCGGTGATGGTGGCGACCATCGCGTTCGGCATGGGCGTCGACAAGCCGGACGTGCGCCTCGTGGTGCACGACGCACTCTCGCCGTCGCTCGAGGCGTATTACCAGGAGGCCGGCAGGGCGGGGCGCGATGGCTTGCCGGGCGAATGCGTGCTCCTGTACGCGCGCGGCGACCGCCGGTTCCCGGAGCACTGCATCGCCGTGGCCACTCCGGGGAGGCGGCTCGTCGAGGCCGTGGCGCGGGCGGCGGCGCGTACGTCGCGTACGCCGCCACGTACCGCGGCGCAGGCTACGGACGGTGCGGCGCTCGACGTCACGGCGCTCGCACGCGAGACGGGAGCGGCGCCTGCGCTGGTTGCGGGCGCCCTCGCCGTGTTGGAACGGGCCGGCGGGGTCATTCGGGACGCAGGAGACCGGAACGCGGTCTGGGTACGGCTGCTCGCGACGCCGGCCCGCATCACGAACGAGTGCCCGCCTGATGGCGCCGAGCGCGCCTTGCTCCGCACCCTCTGGATTGCGTCGCGCGGCGCCATTGCGTGCGGCGCAACCGTGCCGGTCGCCGCCCTCCCGCCCGGGCTGGCATTCGTTGGTCTTCCCGCCGCCCTCGACCGGTTGCAGGCGGCGTCGCTCATCGTGTGGCGGACTCCCGGGGCCGGTCGGCAGTTGAGCCCGGGAGCCGGGGACGCGAGCGTATTCGACGCGATTGTCGCCCGGGTCGATTGGGCCGCACTCGACGCGCGGCGGCGCGTGGCGCGCGCGAGGCTCGCCGCCATGATTTGCTATGCAGAGACTCGCGGCTGCCGGCGCGCGGCGCTCCTGGCCTACTTCGGCGACTCGCCGGTGGGCGTGCCGTGCGGCGGCTGCGACCGGTGCGCCTGACCGCGTCCAGGTTGCGCCGGTCGTGCCCCCACAGGGGATTATCATTCATTCCATGCGTGATGATCTGTACCTCGGCGAGCAGCATTTCGCGGTGCGCGACACGGTCCGCGCGTTTGCGCGGGAAGCCGTCGCGCCGGTGGCCGCCGCACTGGACGTGTCGCAGGAATTCCCGTGGGCCAACGTCCGCCGGATGGGCGAACTTGGGCTGCTTGGCATCCCGTGGCCGGAGGCGCTGGGTGGCGCCGGCCTCGACATGCTCGCGTTCATGGTCGCCATCGAGGAGATGGCTCGCGTGGACGCGTCGCACGCGATCACCATCTCGGCCCACACCACCCTTGGAACGTCGCCGATCGTGAAATTCGGCACCGACGCCCAGCGCGCGCGGTATGTGCCGCTCCTCGCGCCGGGCCGCGTGCTGGGCGGGTTCGGCCTCACGGAACCCGGGGCTGGCAGCGATGCCGGCGGCACGAAGACGACGGCCGTGCGCCGCGGCGCGGCCTACATCCTGAATGGAACGAAGCGCTTCATCACCCACGGTGGCGTCGGCGAGATCTTCGTCGTGACCGCCGTGACCACGCCCGGAACGGGAACGAAGGGCATCAGTTCGTTCATCCTCACGAAGGAGACCTGCGACCTCAACGTCGCGCGCGCCGCAGGCTGCGGGCACGAGCCGTCGCTCACGCCCATGCCGGGCTTTCGCGCCGGCAAGAAGGAGGACAAGCTCGGGTGGCGGGCCTCCGATACGCGCGAGCTGATCTTCGAAGACGTCGAGGTTCCTGCCGAGAACCTCCTGGGCGCGGAAGGGCAGGGGTTCGCCAACTTCATGCGCACCCTCGATGCCGGCCGCATCGGGATCGCGGCCCTCTCCGTCGGGCTCGCGCAGGGCGCGCTCGACCAGGCGGTGGCGTACGCCGGCACGCGCCAGCAGTTCGGCAAGCCCATCGCGACGTTCCAGGGGGTGCACTTCGCGCTCGCCGACGTCGCCACGGGGATCGAGGCCGGCCGCCATCTCATGTACCACGCGGCGTGGCTGGCGCAGCATGGCCGTCCGTACGCCAAGGAGGCGGCGATGGCCAAGCTGTTCTGTTCTGAGCTGGCGATGCGCGCCACGATCGCGGCCGTCCAGGTGCACGGCGGCTACGGGTACACCCGGGACTACCCCGTCGAGCGCATGATGCGCGACGCGAAGATTGGCGAGATCGGCGAGGGAACGAGCGAGATCCAGCGAGTCGTCATCGCCCGCCACCTCTTCCGCGACGTGCCCGGCATCTGACCGGTGACCGGGCTCCCGGCCCGGTCGTCGGCATTGCGCGCCGGAGTGGTGCCCCGTTAGGAATAGTGGGCGCCGAAACCGGCGCTGTTCCGGCCCGTTTCCCGCGACCCCGGGAGGGGGCCACGCGAAGGTCCCGGGTGTGCGGCGCGGTGGGTGCGTCGTCCGGTCCCGGGGCCGCTTCCCAGGCCACGAGACCCGCATCCGGGATGCTCCCCACATTCGATCGTACGACGCTCCGTTTCGCGTCCGGCGCGCCGCGGCCCCTGGGCCGGGGGAATGAGCGCCGGCCGGAGCCGTCGTGCCCGATCGGCCGTGGCCGCGGAGGCACCCCGACTCCAGTCGTGCGGTGGTCGGGCGCCGGACAAGTCCGGCGCGGACT
>JAYEKC010000317.1:0-2736 GCA_034716715.1 Gemmatimonadota bacterium
GGCCGTGGCCGGTGCGCCGCTGCTCGCCGCCGTGTCGCGCCCCACCGGGCTGGCC
Source organism: Gemmatimonadota bacterium (assembly GCA_034716715.1). Lineage (GTDB taxonomy): Bacteria > Gemmatimonadota > Gemmatimonadetes > Gemmatimonadales > Gemmatimonadaceae > Fen-1231. The sequence continues at coordinate 56 of JAYEKC010000317.1, forward strand.
ATTCGCTTCGCCGAGGAGGCCGGCGTCACGCTCGTGGGGCTGCTGCGCGGGGCGAGCGCCAACGTGTACACGCACCCGGAGCGTATTGTGCGGTAGCGCCCGCGCCGCCGCATCAGCATTTCCCGGCGATCCCCGCCCCCCGATTCCCTTCCCGATTCCCCGCTTCCCCGAGTCCCCATTCCCGCATGTTGTCAGATATCGAAATCGCGCAAAGTGCAAAGCCCCGCCCCATCCTCGACATCGCACGTGAACTCGGCCTCGGCGCCGACGACATCGACCAGTACGGACGCTTCAAGGCGAAGATCCCGCTCGAGGTGAGCCAGCGCCCCGCCAAGGGCAAGCTCGTGCTCGTCACCGCCATCAGCCCCACGCCGGCCGGCGAGGGCAAGAGCACCGTGAGCGTCGGCCTCGCGCAGGCCATGCGGCGCATCGGCACGAACGTCGTGCTCTGCCTCCGCGAGCCGTCGCTCGGGCCCGTGTTCGGCGTGAAGGGCGGCGCGGCCGGCGGCGGCTACGCGCAGGTCATCCCGATGGTGGACATCAACCTCCACTTCACGGGCGACTTCCACGCCATCTCCAGCGCCCACTCGCTGCTCTCGGCGATGCTCGACAACTCGCTCTACCAGGGCAACCCCACCGGCCTCGACGCGGCGAAGGTCACGTGGCCGCGCACCATCGACATGAACGACCGCGCGCTGCGCCACGGCCGCGTGGGCGTGGGCGGCGGCACCAACGGCGTCGAGCGCAACGAGCGCTGGGTGATCATCCCCGGCTCCGAGGTGATGGCCATCATGGCGCTCGCCACGAGCCGCGCCGACCTCGAGAAGCGCCTCGGCGACATCTTCCTCGGCCGCACCGCCGACGACCGGCCCGTGCGCGCGCGCGACATCAGGGCCGTCGGCGCGATGGCCATCCTGCTCAACGACGCGATCCGTCCCAACCTCGTCCAGACGCTCGAGGGCGGGCCGGCGCTCGTGCACGCCGGCCCGTTCGGCAACATCGCCCACGGCTGCAACTCCATCCTGGCGACGAAGAGCGGCCTCGCCCTCGGCGACGTCGTGGTGACCGAGGCCGGGTTCGGCTCCGACCTGGGCGCCGAGAAGTTCTTCGACATCAAGTGCCGTTTCGGCGGCCTGAAGCCCGAGGCGGCCGTGCTCGTGGCCACCGTGCGGTCGCTGAAGATGCAGGGCGGGCTCGACAAGAAGCGGCTCACCACCGAGGACCTCGGCGCGCTCGAGAAGGGGCTGCCGCACCTCGAGCACCACATCCGGAACGTGCAGCAATTCGGTGTGCCCGTGGTGGTGGCCATCAACCGCTTCGCGCACGACACCGACAGGGAGCTGAAGATGGTGGAGGCGCATGCGGCGAAGTTCGGCGTGCGCGTGGTGCTGTGCGAGGTGCACGCGAAGGGCGGCGCCGGCGGCGAGGCGCTCGCCCACGAGGTGCTCGCCATGCTGAAGGCCGGCCAGGCGAACTTCGCGCCCCTCTACGATGCGAAGAAGCCCATCCGGGAGAAGGTCGAGACGATCGTGAAGAAGGTGTACGGCGGCGACGGCGCCGACTTCACGCCTGCGGCCGAGGAACAGGTGCGGTACCTCGAGGCGAACGGGATGGGCGAGACGCCCGTGTGCATCGCGAAGACCCAGTACTCGCTCACCGACGACCCGCTGAAGTTGTGCCGGCCCACCGGGTTCCGGATCACGGTGAAGGAGGTGTACGGCTCGGCCGGCGCCGGGTTCGTGGTGGCGAAGGCCGGCGCGATCATGACGATGCCCGGGCTGCCGAAGGTGCCTGCGGCCGAGGGGATGTCGATCGACGCGAAGGGCGAGATCGTGGGATTGTCGTAGCGCGGGCGCCGCGCGGCGCGCCGTGCGGTCGGTGACGCGGCGGTTCTGCCCGCGTCCCGCGCGCCGGCCCCCGCGCACCTCCGCTAGATCTCGCGCGCCTTCGCCAGCGCCTGGATCCGGTCGGCCGCGCGGAACGCCAGCGCCTGGATGGTCATCGTCGGCTGGCCGCGCCCGCTCGTCACGAAGCTCGACCCGTCCACGATGAACAGGTTGCGCACGTCGTGCGTGCGGTGGTCGGCGTTCACCACCGACGTGCGCGGGTCCTTGCCCATGCGCGCCGTGCCGAGCAGGTGGAGCTGCGGCCACCCCTGCGCCGTGACGCCGAGGTCCGCCGACTGCTCGGCCCCCGCCGCGTCGAGCAGCTCCTTGCCCTTCGCGCCGAACCACTTGAGCATCGCCACGTCGTTGGGATGGTCCTCGAAGGTGAGGCGCAGCGCGGGCACGCCCCACTCGTCCTTGAGCGACGGGTCGAGGTCAAAGCGGTTCGCGTACACGGGCAGCTGCGTGGTGTGGCCGATCGCGAGGGTCGTGTTCGACATGATCCGCTTCAGGTTCTTCTTCCACGCACTGCCCCACCGCGGCATGCCGGGCGGCGCCTGCAGCGCGGCGTTCATCGGCGTCATCATCGCCCGGAAGTCGAAGCCGCCCCCGCCGTAGATGCCGAGGCTCTTCTCGAGCACCACCGGGTCGTGCACGATCCGGGAGACGACGAACCCCTTCCAGCCGTTGATCTCGTGGGCGAACAGGCCCACGCCTGCCGTGTTGTAGTTCGACATCAGGTTGCGGCCGAGGTACCCGCTCGAGTTCGCGAGCCCCCCGGGGTGCGCCGTCGTG
>JAYEKC010000318.1:0-2736 GCA_034716715.1 Gemmatimonadota bacterium
CTCGATGATCCGGATGTTCGCCTGGTGCGGGATCACCAGGTCAATGGCGTCGGCCGACAGCTTGGCCGCGTCCATCGCCCGGTCGCAGGCGTCGGCCATCGACCGAACCGCGTGCTTGAACACTTCGCGGCCCTGCATGCGGATCCAGAACGTGCCGTCCGCGAGCGACTCGGGCGAGGCGGGCGACGCCCCGCCGCCGGCCGGCCGCCAGAGCAGCTCGGCGAGCGTGCCGTCGCTGCGCATGTACGTGGAGAGGATGCCCCGGCCCTTCGTGGCGCGCTTAACGACCGTTGCGCCGGCGCCGTCGCCGAACAGGACGCACGTGTTGCGGTCCTTCCAGTCCATGATGCGGGTGAGCACCTCGGCGCCGATCACGAGGACCGTTTCGGCCGTGCCCGTCGCGATCAGCCCCTCCGCGACGGTCATCCCGTAGATCCAGCCGGTGCAGGCGGCGTCAATGTCGAACGCCGCGGCGCGCGTGGCGCCGAGGGCGGCCTGCACCTCGACGGCCGCCGAGGGCAGCAGGTGGTCGGGCGAGACCGTCGCCATGACGATGGCGTCGATCTCCCCCGCGGCCGTGCCCGCCGCCTCCATGGCCTGGCGCGCCGCCTCGGTGGCGAGCGAGGTGAGCGTCTCGCCTTCGCCGGCCACATGGCGCTCCCGGATGCCGGTCCGATCGCGGATCCACTCGTCGCTCGTCTCGATCCCGATCGCGGCGAACTCGTCGTTGGTCATGACGCGCCGCGGAACGGCGTGCCCCGTGCCGGCTATCATCGCGATGGGACGCTTCATGGCGCTGCCTCCAGCGGGGTCACGCGCACGGACTTCCCGATGTGCGCCGTCATGCCGTGCTCCACGGCCAGGGATGCGACCTTGATGGCGTTCTTGATCGCCTCGGCGGACGACTTGCCGTGGCAGATGATCGAGACGCCCTTCACGCCAAGGAGCGGCGCACCGCCGTACTGGGCATAGTCGAACGCGTGCATCACCGCGTCCACCGCGGACCGTGGTGCCCCGTTGCGCATCAGGAGGCCGAAGATCATCGGGGCGACGGCCTCGTAGAACTTGAGCACCACGTTGCCGGTGAACCCGTCGCACACCACGACGTCGATGTCGCTGTGGCCGCACCGGCCGTGGGGGAGGTCGCGCCCCTCGACGTTGCCCACGAAGTTGAGCCCGCTCTTCGCGATGAGGTGGTGAGCCTCCTTCACGGCGAGGCTTCCCTTCTCGGGTTCCTCGCCAACGGACAGGAGCCCGATCGCCGGCCGCTGGCGGCCCAGGATGTCCTCGGCGTACACCGCCCCGAGCCGCGCGAACTGCAGCAGTTCCTGGGGCGAACAGTCGACGTTGGCGCCCGAGTCGAGCATCACGAGGGGCACGCCCCGGTCGGTGGGCAGCAGCGTGGTGATCGCCGGGCGGGTGAGCCCTTCGTGCAGCCGCAGCACCAGCATCGACGCGGCCATCTGTGCGCCGGTGTTGCCGGCCGACACGAACGCGTCCGACGCGCCCTCGGCCTGCAACCGGAGCCCGACCACCATCGAGCTGTCGCGCTTGCCCTTGACCGCGGCCGACGGCTTGTCGCTCATCTCGATCACCTGCGACGCGCCCACGATCTCGAGGCAGCCGCCGTGGAGCGCCGACGCGTGCCCCTGGCGCTCGAGCTCGGCGCGGATCACCTCGTCCTTGCCGACGAGCTGGAGCCTGGAGCCCGCCGGGAGGTCCGCGAGGGCAAGCAACGCGCCGGCGACCGTAGCCGCCGGCGCGTGGTCACCGCCCATCGCGTCGAGAGCGATGCGCGGCATCAGTGACTCAGGCTTCCCTCGCCGCGACAGCCTGGCGGCCGGCGTAATAGCCGCACTCGCCGCAGACGCGGTGCGGGCGTCGGGGGGCGCCACACTTCGGGCACGCCTGCAGCACCACCGGCGCCGCCTTCTTGTGCGTGTTGCGCGCGCGCTTCTTGCGCTTGGAGGTCCTTCTCTTCGGAACGGCCATGTGCGATCACTCGGGCTTTCGGGCGCACTTGCACGCGCCCAGGTTCAAGTTGGCACCGCAGGTCGGGCACAGGCCCCGGCAGTCGGGGCGGCAGAGCACGAACGCGGGTATCTCCAGCAACCACCCTTCCCGGAGCGCCGCCCGGAGGTCCACCTCCGGGCCGGTCCGGCCCTGCATCAACGGGTACACGTCCGGATCATCCGCATCCACGTGCTCCCCGTCGGCAAACAACACATGCGCGTCAGCGGCGACGTCAACGTGCACCTCGCCAAGGCACCGACGGCATTCCTGCGTTGCGTGGCCGGCGAAGGCCCCGCTGAAGTAAAAGCGCCCGGCACCAGCTGCCGAGACCCGGCCGGTCACCCGGATGCCGGGACCGGTGGGCCGCTGATCGCCTTCCAGCCAGACCTTGTCGTCAGGGTCGAGGGTCCCGTTGACTTGGACCGCACCGGCACTAACGGTCTGCGTCGGGAAGGACAGCATAACCGTCGAAATATGCCGGGGTTCGGCGCACCGGTCAAGTTGTGTAGCGAAGCAGACTTACGTGCGGATTACCTCGGTTTCAGCGAAGAAGAACCGCGCCTCGCGGCTTGCGTTCTCGTCGGAGTCGGAGGCGTGGATCGCATTCCGGCCCTTGGACTCGGCGTACAGCTTGCGCACCGTGCCGGGCGCCGCCTCGGCCGGGTCCGTGGCGCCGATGGCCTCGCGCAGAGCCGACACCGCGTCGGCCTTTTCCAGGATCAT
>JAYEKC010000319.1:0-13949 GCA_034716715.1 Gemmatimonadota bacterium
GCGCCCCCCCGGGGGGCGCCCGCCGGGACCGTCCGCCCCTCGTGGGCCGCGAAGCGGGGCGGGACCGGCTCGCGGGGTTCTGCGTTGGGACTGAGGGCACCGCCATGCCGGTTCCGACAGGTTCGCCGTGGCCGTGGGAGTGCAAAATGCTGAATCACCTCACCCAGATCCTTCGCGCGCTCCGGCGCGCACCGGCATACACGGTGGTGGCCGCACTCACGCTGGCGGTTGGCATCGGCGCGACGACCGGCTTGGTGTCCATCACCGATGCCATCGTCGTGCGCGCCCTGCCGTATCGAGACGCCGGCTCCCTGGCGGTGATCGTCGAACGCAACGATCGCGGAAACTCCCGGGGCCCGTCGTACCCCACATTCAAGGATTACCTTCCGGCGCTCGGCGGGCCGGTGGCCGGGCTCGCTTACATGCGTGGGCAGGGTTCGCTGCTGCGCACCCGCGACGGGCTCGAGCAGATGACGACCTGGTACGTCACGCCGGGATTCTTCGGCGTCATCGGCGCCGAAGCGCTGCGGGGCCGGACATTCGCGCCGGACGAGGAGCAGGCGAGCGGCAACCGTGTGGCCGTCATCTCCTACGACTGCTGGAACCGCCGCTTCGGGCTCGATCCGGGCGTCGTGGGCCGGACGATCGACCTCGACTCGGTACCGACTACCGTGATTGGCGTCATGCCGCCGGGATTCACGTATCCCTTCGGCGGCGACGCCTGGCTGCCCGTCGCCCCGGTCGAGTCGACGTTGCCTACACTGCAGAACCGCAACCTCCACGCCGACAGCCGCGCCATCGTTCGGCTCCGCGCGCCAGCCGACTCGGCGCACGCGGCCGACGCCCTGGCCGCCATTGAAAATCGGCTTTCCACGGTCTATCCGGCCGAGTCGGCACGCTGGACCGGCATCGTGCTCTGGCCCATGCGGAACCAGATCGTCGGCAGCATCGGGCGCAGTCTCTGGCTTCTCACCGCGGCGGCGGTGCTGGTGCTGCTCATCGCCTGCGCAAACGTGGCGACGCTCGCGCTCGTGCGCACCACCGCGCGCGTGCGCGAGCTGGCGGTCCGCGCCGCGCTCGGCGCGAGCCGCGGCCGGATGCTGGGCGAGGTGTTCGCCGAGACGTCGGTCGTGACGGTGGCGGGCGGGGCAGGGGGAGCGCTGATCGCCGCCGGACTCGTGCGCGCCGTGCGCCATACGATGCCGCAGCTGCCTCGCGCGGCCGAGCTCGCGGTGGACGCGCGCGTGCTCGCGATCGCGGTCGGTGTGTCGGCGGTTGCCGCGTTGCTGGCCGGCATCGCTCCCGCGGTGCGCGCCACGCGCGTCTCGCCTGCCGAGGAGCTGCAGGGGACGCACCACGAGGGTCGCGCCGGACGGCGCGATCGCCGGCTTCGCGCCGCCCTTGTCGCCGCGCAGGTGGCGATCTCCGTGACGCTGCTCGTCAACGCGGCCCTGCTGGCCCAGCGCTTCCGCCGTCTCGCCGTCGCGCCCGACGAGTACGACCGCGACCACGTGGCGACGGTCGCCATCAACCCGCCGTCGCCCGCGTACGACTCACCCGCGGCGGCCGCCGGGCTCTTCGCCCGGGTCCGCGATGCCGTCGCGCGGGTGCCGGGAGTGGACGGCGCGGCGATGGTGAACCACATCGGCGGGCGGATCCCGTCGCGGGTGGACATCCCGGGCCGGCCGATCGACGTGTCGCCGCAGGGCACGGCCATGCTGCTCGTGGCCTCCCCCGAGTACCAGCGGGTGATGGGGCTCCGGATGGCGAGCGGCCGATGGCTGAACGACGCCGACTTGCGCGCGCCGGATGCCTCGGGGTTCGTCGTCAACGAAACGATGGCCCGGCGCTTCTTCCCGACCGGCGACGCGGTGGGCCAGACGATCACGGTGCATCGCGCAGCGCAGCGGCCGAGTGCCGGCGATCCGCTTACGGGCCCGATCGTCGGCGTCGTGCGCGACGTGCACTGGGCGGCGCCGGACCTGCCGCCGCCACCGGAGGTGTACGTGCCGTACACCCGCGAGGTGTGGACGTGGATGACGCTCGTTGCGCAGGCCAGGGAGCCGGCGCTCGTCGCGCCGGCGATTCGCGCGGCGATCCAGGGCGTGGACCCGAACATCCCCGTCGGCGCGCAGCCGGGGCCGGGCGGGGTGATGCTCCCGCAGCGCTTCACCTTCGGGACGCGCGAACTGGCGCTCTCCACACTCGGCGCGTTTGCGCTCGTGGCGCTCGCGCTTGCCGCGGTTGGCCTCTACGGCACCGTGGCGTTCGAGGTGGCGCAGCGCACGCGGGAGATCGGAATTCGCGTCGCCCTCGGCGCGACGTTCGGGCGAGTGGCCGGGCTCGTGCTCGGCACGTCGCTGCGGATGGCGGTGGCCGGCCTGGCGTTCGGCGCCGCGGCTGCGGCCGCATCGACGCGACTGGTCCGGAGCCTGTTGTTCGAGACGACCGCGTCGGACGCCGGCGCCTGGTTCACTGTACCGGCCGTGCTCGCGATCACGGTCGTCGCAGCCGCGTGGCTGCCGTTACAGCGCGCGAAGCGGATCGATGCGGCGGCCGCGATGCGAGGCGACTAGGGCTGCGCCCGCGTGATAACAGTGGTACCGCGTCCCGCCCCGCTTCGCTGCCCACGTGGGCCGAACTGTCTCGGCCTTGTGGTGGATCATCCAACAAGAACGGCAGGATGACTCCGGACGGTGCCTGTGCGCCTGAGTCATCCCGTCGTTCTTGATTGATGAGAGCAACACCAGCCGAGACCGCCATCGCCCACGTGGGCAGCGATTCCCTGATGCAGCGTTGGCGCAGGTGAGCGGGCTGCCGATTTGGTGGCCCGGATCCTCGGAACGCGTTAGCGTCCCCGTTCAGCCGCTTTGAGCGGCTCACATCCTGAAGCCTTCGGATTTGCCCGGGGATGCTACTCCCTCGCCGACGGGGCCGCGTCGATCGGGGCGCAGAGCCACCGACGGCCGAACCGCGGAGCCTCCGAGAGAGATGCCCGCTTGCGCGCGCCGCGCCGCGCCGCGAACGTCGGGCCATGCATCCCTTGGCCCGCCTTGCGATCCGCGGCATGCTCGGCTGCATCCTTGGCGTCGCGCCGGCGTGGCCGCAGGGCGCACTCCCGCCGTACCGCGACGCGACGCAACCGGTCGACGTCCGCGTGCGCGACCTGCTCACGCGGATGACGCTGCGGGAGAAGTTCTGGCAGCTCTACATGACGCCCGGCGATCGCGACGACCGCGGCAACGATTGGAGCGCCGGCGCCTTCGGGCTCCAGGTCGGAGTCGCCGACCCACCAGGGAGTGCGGCGCGCGCCGACGTGGCCCGCGCGCACGCGGCCCGCGTGAACGCCGTCCAGCGGTACTTCACCGATTCCACCAGGCTCGGCATCCCGATCATCCCGTTCGACGAGGCCGTGCACGGGCTGATGCGCGACGGCGCCACGGTGTACCCGGCCGCCATCGGCCTCGCCGCCACCTGGGACACGGCGCTCGTGACCCGCGTGTTCGATGAAGTGGCGGCGGAAGCGCGGAGTCGCGGCGTGCGCCAGGTGCTCTCGCCCGTCGTCAACATCGCGAGCGACACGCGCTGGGGGCGCGTCGAGGAGACGTACGGCGAGGATCCGTACCTCTCCTCCGCGTTCGCAGGCGTGTTCACGCGGGCGTTCGAGCGCGCGGGAATCGTCGCCACCCCCAAGCACTTCGTGGCGAACGTCGGCGACGGCGGGCGCGACAGCCATCCCATCGCCCTCGACCGGCGCACGCTCGAGGAGGTGCACTTTCCGCCGTTCCGGGCGGCGCTGCACGCCGGCGCGCAGTCGGTGATGACGGCATACAACTCCGTGGACGGCGTCCCCGCCACGCAGAGCAAGTGGCTGCTCACCGACGTGCTGCGCACGCAGTGGGGCTTCACCGGGTTCGTGATCTCCGACGCGGCCGCCACCGGCGGCGCGACGGTCCTGCACTACACCGAGCCGGACACGCCCACCGCCGCGAAGCACGCCTGGGAGGCCGGGCTCGATGTGGTGTTCCAGTCGAGCTGGCCGCAGCACCGCCCGTACTTGCAGGCGGTGGAGCAGGGGCTCGTCTCACCAGCGGTCGTGGACAGCGCGGTAGCGCACGTACTGAGGGCGAAGTTCGCGCTCGGCCTCTTCGAGCATCCGTACGGCGATCCCGATGCGGCCGCCAAGCTTGCAGGTTCACCGGCGCACCTCGCGACGGCGCGCGAGGCCGCAGAGGAGGCGATCGTGCTCCTGCGTAACGAGCGCGCCACGCTTCCGCTCGGCCCGCGCGTGAAGCGGGTCGCCGTCATCGGCGTCGACGCCGCGGAGCCGCGGCTCGGCGGCTACACCGCCGGCGGTGCGGCGACGGTCAGCATGCTCGACGCGATGCGTGCACGACTCGGCGCGTCGGCCGTGCGGTATGCGCCGGGGCCCGGGAGGGTCGCGCGCGAGTACGTCCCCGTGCCGGAGTCGGCGCTCTCGGCCGACTCGGCCGGCACGCGCGCGTCCGGGCTCCGCGGCGACTACTTCGACAACCCGAAGCTCGAGGGAACGCCACGGTTCACGCGCGGCGACCGGACCGTGGACTTCGGCTGGACGCTGAACTCGCCCGGTCGGGGGATCCCGTTCGAATGGTACTCCGTGCGCTGGACCGGGACGATCCGTGCGCCTGCCGGTGGCGTGCACCGCATCGGCGTGGAGGGGAACGACGGCTGGCGACTGTGGCTCGACGGCAAGCTCGTGCTCGACAACTGGGTGAAGCGGTCGTACGGCGCCAGGCTCGCCACGGTGTCGTTCGCGCCGGGCACGTCGCACGACCTGCGGCTCGAGTTCTTCGAGACCAGGGGCAATGCGCGCGTGAAGCTCGTGTGGGACGCGGGAGTCACGGGCGACTGGCGCGCCAGGATCGACTCGGCCGTGCGCGTCGCGCGTGTGAGTGACGCCGCCGTCGTCGCGGTCGGCCTGGAGGAGGGCGAGTTCCGCGACCGCTCGACGCTCGCACTGCCCGGCCACCAGGAGGAACTCATCGAGGCGGTGGCGGCGGCGGGAAAGCCGACGGTCGTGGTGCTCGTCGGCGGGAGCGCCGTCACCGGGGGGAAGTGGATGGAGCGCGTGGGCGCGGTGCTCGACGCATGGTACCCGGGCGAGCAGGGCGGGGTGGCAATCGTGCGTACGCTGTTTGGCGACGTGAATCCGTCCGGCCGGCTGCCCATCACGTTCGCCATGCGCGACGGCCAGCTGCCGCTCGTCTACAACCACCGGCCCACCGGCCGCGGCGACGACTACGTGGACGGCACCGGGATGCCGCTCTTCCCGTTCGGCCACGGGCTCAGCTACACCACGTTCGAGTACTCGGCGCTGACCATCGCCCCGGACACGCTCGCCCTGGGCCGGGCGATGCCGCCCGGTCCGCGTGGTGGCGCGGGGGTTCCGCTCGCCGACGTGCCCGCGGGGGCGTCCGTGACGGTGCGGGCGCGCGTGAAGAACACCGGAACGCGTCCGGGCGACGAGGTGGTGCAGCTGTACCTGCGCGACCTGCTCGCGTCGGTGGCGCGGCCGGTGATGCAGCTCGCCGGGTTCGCGCGCGTCGCGCTCGCGCCCGGCGAGGCGAAGGCAGTGGCGTTCACCATCACGCCGGAGCAACTGTCGCTGCTCGACGTGGACTTCCGGCGCGTTGTGGAGCCGGGGCGGTTCCGCGTGATGGTCGGCGCGTCGAGCGAGGACATCCGTCTGCGGGGGTTCCTGGTCGTCCGGTAGGCTCGCTCGCCGCGCCTTGCCTGAGGGCACCGGGGGAGGGCATCACTGGAGTGGTGAACTCCCCGGGGCAACACTGAGCGCGGCCATCCTCACGCTTCTCGCCACCGTTCGAGATAGTCTCGGTCGCGTGAGATCGCGGAGCCTCGAGCGCGCGAAGAAGTGATCGCGCGCGCCCTGCACACGAGGTTCAGGCCAGCGGGTTCACCCAGTCGAGCTGCGCAAACCGCCCGAAATCGGCATCGGTCGAGCACAGTTCGCATCCGTGCTCGACCGCAAGTGCGGCGAGGTGCGCGTCCGTCGTGAGGTTGCCCGCGGCGCCTTCGGCCTCGAGCATGGCGCGGAGCAGCCGCCAGTGGCCGGGACCGGGCTCGAGGTGCACCACATTGGGGCGCGCGAGCCAGCCGTCCACGATGGCGGCGGCCTCCGCCGGCGTCAGCGGGGCCTGGAACACACGGCCGTTGGTGGTGATGCGCAGGAAGCCAAGGATGACGACCCACGCCAGGGCGATGCCGTCAGGGCCGCCGATCGCCTGCTCGAGCCACTTGCGCGCGCGCGCGTGGCGCGGGCTGTCGGCGTTCACGGCGTAGAGCAGGATGTTGAGGTCGACTAGCCGCACGCCGCGTGCCCTACTTGCCGCGTTCGAGGTCGGCGGCCAGTTCGACGGCCTCCATCGCGTCGGCGACCGCCAGCGCCTTGTCGAGGTTCACACCCTCGCGCACGGCGCCCAGCCGCCGGGGCCGCAGCACGTACGGCTTGCGCGCCGGCGCGGGCGGGTTGGCGAGTCCGTTGCGGATGGTGGCGTTGAGGAGCTGCTTGAAGGGCACGCGCCGCCTTGCCGCCTCCACCCGGAGGCGCTCGATGAGGTCGGCGTCGAGGTCCACGGTGGTGCGCATGCATGATGCTAACGCATCACGTGTATGATGTCAATGCATCATGATGCCGCGCCGGTCAGTACCGGCGGGTCCAGATCGCGATCACCGCGCACGCGTCGCTGAGGAACTCGGCCGGGATCTGCGCCACCCCGGTGTACAACTCGATGGCCTGGACGCTGTTGATGTTGATCGTCCGCAGCGCGCCAATCACGTCGTACGCGTTGTCGAGCTTGTCGATGGCGCTCGTCGCTTCGTGGGTGACCTTCGTCCCGTCGACGTACACCTGCACCTTCGGGGGCTGACCCTGCCCGTTGACGCCGCCCGTGGCCCGCGGATCGCTCGGCAGCCCGCCCATGCACCGCGAGAAGCCGATGCCCTGGTCGTTCCAGTACACGCCCGGCACGGCGTTGAACACCGACTTCACGTCGAACGCGTGCTCGCGAACGATGTCCTCGCGCGTGAAGAACCGGCCAAGCCCGGAGGCGCCGCGCCGGTACACCTCCTCGAGGCCCGGCGGAATGTCGCGGCGCACGCCGAAGATCTCCACCGCGTTGAGCCGGTTCGGCAGGTCGATGAGGCGCAGCGGATCGAGGAGGTTGGCGCCGGCATTGACCACCTCCGGCACGACGAGCGGATGGTACCCGACCCGCGCCACCCGCACCGCGTGCTCGCCGGCGGGCACGCCGGCAATCCGGAACGTGCCGTCGTTCCACGTGCGCTGCGCGAGGTTGGTGCCGTCCACGGTGACGAGCGCGTCGCCAAGAGGGAGCGAGTCGCGGGCGCGCAGCACACGGCCGGTGATCGTCCCGGAACCCGCCGGGGCCGCGGGCGCCTCCGCGGCGGCGGGCGCCAGGGCGACGCGCACGACGGTGGTGTCGTGGTCGCCGCGAACCGAAACCGCCACGTCGCTCGCGCCCCGCGGCTGGCGCCCGGTCACGCGCGCGCGGTAGTTGCCGGGCAGCACACCCGGCAGCGTGGCGACGCCCGTGGCGTCGAGGCGCGCATCCTCGTCGCGGCCCAGCAACTCCACCGTTGCGCCAGCGGGTGCGGCGCCACTGCCGTCGGCCTTCACCACGAGCACGCGGCCGGGGGTCCGGAAGATGGTGTCGGCGCCGGACTGGACCGATACCACCTCGCCGCCGGTCACCCGCACGTTGGCGACCGAGACGTGGTCGATGACGCGACGGTAGATCCCGACGCCGTCGAGCGTGCGCTCGACGTGGAGCTGCGGCATCCGGATCCACCAGCGCGCGACGATGGTCCGGCCGTCGGCGAGGTCGGCGAACTCCACGCCCCCACCGGCTCCCGCGCGGCGCGCGTCGTCGGACACACCCGTGTAGGCGAAGTCGAGCCGGCGCGGCCGCGACGTCGTACGGTCGAGCCACAGCGTGCCCGCGACGTCCACGAGCCCCGACGATCGGTTCGCGGGCGAAATGCGAATGCCCACCCACGCCGGACGGGCGGGAGCGGCGGGTTCGGCCTGGAAGCAGTGCGCCGAGGCGAACGCCGCGGAGAACATGACCGCGGCGTCGGGCGCGTAGTACTCCACGTCGTGCCCCACCGAGCGCACGAACCCGGTGCGCGCGATGGAGTCGGGCGCGATGCCGGCGAACGGCCTCACGGTGCCGCCGGACCGCACCGTGGTGGTCATCCACATCAGGCTGTCGGTGGCGGGGTCCACCGTCTCGTCGAACGTCACCACCGTGGCGCGCGGCGCGCCGGCCGCGGCCATGGGATCCACCGCCGCGAGCGCGATGCGCGCCTGTTCCCAGTAGTCGGCGGCGAGGCCCGCGGCCGCACGATCGCCGGAGCAGCTCGAACGGCCGCGAACCTGCACGGGGTCGAGCTGCGCGATGGCCGCGCCGACGTGCAGGTCGGCCACCGCGGTTTCGCCGCGCGCCGCCGGGACGATCGCCTCCGACACGAGCCGGAACCCGATGCGCAGTGCGGCGAGCCGGTACGATCCGGGCGCCGGCAGGGCGACGTCGAAGCGGCCGGCGCTGTCGGCGGTGGCGCGGGCCACCTCGCGGCCGAGTGAATCGCGGGCGATGACGAGCGCGGCCGGCACCGGGATGTCGCCGCCGGCTTGCGTGACCGTGCCCCGGATGCGCTGGGCGGGGAGCGCCGCGCCCGCGCACACCACGCCCAGGCAGGCGACGAGCAGCCGCGGCAAATGCGGGCGACGTGTGGGAAGGAGCATGCGGCTCCGGGTGCGGATCGGGCGCGGCCTCGCGGCCGGCCCCGGCAGGAGCGAACTTGCCCGTGGGCCGCAGGACGCGTCAAGTCATACCCTCCCGAACCCGACGGTTCCCATGGCCGCGAAGAAATCGCCACGAAAGAAGCGTTCCACGAGGAAGCGGAAGGTCGGCGAGAAGGGCGCGCGGGGCCTCACCGCCGCGCAACTCACCGCGGGCTCGCCCCCGGCGGCCGCCGAGGCGCTCGCCAGCCGCATCACCAGCGACGGGGGCGTGGTGCTCGCGACGTATCGCGACCCGATCGGCGGGCGGTGGCAGCTCCTCGCCGCGCTCCCCATCGACATCGTGGAGCCCACGCCGTTCCAGCGCGACCTGAGCGACGCGCACGTGGACAAGCTCTCGGTGGCGATCGACAAGCTCGACCGCTTCCTCGATCCCGTCGTCGCCGTGCCGGCTCCCGAAGATGGGAAGTACTGGTCGCCGAATGGCTACCACCGCCTGGGCGCGATGGAGCAGCTCGGCGCGAAGTCCATCGTCGCGCTGGTGGTGCCCGAGCCCGAGGTGGCGCACCGGATCCTCGCCCTCAACACGGAGAAGGCGCACAACCTGCGCGAGAAGTCGCTCGAGGTGTCGCGCCTCGCCACGTCGCTCGCGGCGCTCGACGCGCGGCCGGAGAAGGACTATGCGGCGGAGTTCGAGGAGGCCGCGTTCATCACGCTGGGGTTCTGCTACCAGGAGAACGGCCGGTTCTCCGGCGGCGCGTACCACCCGATCCTCAAGCGCATCGACCAGTTCCTGCCGCTCAAGCTCCCCGCGGCGCTCGAGGAGCGGAAGGCGCGCGCGGCCAAGCTGCTCCAGCTCAACGAGCACGTGAATGCGGCGGTGAAGAAGCTCAAGGAGAAGGGACTCGAGAGCCCGTACCTCAAGGCGTTCGTCGTGGCGCGCATCAACCACCTCCGCTTCGTGAAGGACAAGCACCCGGACTTCGACTCCACCATCGACCGGATCCTGCGGGCCGCCGAGAAGTTCAACGCGGCGAACGTGAAGGCCGACCAGGTGGCACGATCGGGCGGCGCGCCGGCCGCCGAGGAGTAGGCGATCGCCGCGCACCGGCCACCTTCGCCGCGCCCGGTGCCGGCCGTCAGGCGGTGGCCCGCCGCCAGCTCACCACCAGCACGCCCGACGCGACCGCCACGAACCCCACCCCGAACGCCGGCGTGAGCCGCTCCCTGAGCACCGCCGCGGCCAGCAGCGAGGCGGCGAGCGGGTTCAGGTTGATGTACACCGCAACCTCAGTGGGCGAGAGGCGCCGCAGCGCGGCCGTCCAGAGCGTGAACGCGAGCGCGCCGCCGAACACGCCGAGGAACGCGACCACGGCCAGCGTCTCGCGCGGGAGACCGTCCAGGCGCTGGCCCGCGAGCGACGGCGCGAGGAGCAGGGAGCCGACGAGCATCGCGTAGAACGTGACGGTGACGCCGTGGTACGTGGCGAGCGCGCGCCTCGCCATCACGTTGTACACGGCGCCGCAGAACGCCGTGGCCGAGAGGAGCAGGTCGCCGATGACCGAGACGCGGCCGAGCCCGCGGTCGGCCATCACGATCGCCACGCCGGCGACGCTCAGCGCGACGCCGCCCACCTGCCGTGGCGTGAGCCGCTCGCGCGCCACGCTCCGGGCGAGGAGCATCGTCCAGAGCGGCATCGTCGCCAGCAGCAGCGCGGCCTGCGACGCCTCGAGGTACTGCAGCCCGGCGTTGAACGTGACCGGGAAGATCGCGTAGAAGATGAGCCCGAGGAGCGCGAGGTACGGCACGTCACGGCGGGCCACGCGCAGCAGGTCGCGCCGGAAGAGCGCCAGCCCCACGGCCAGCACGAGCGTGCCCTGGCCGAAGCGGAGAAACGCCAGCGCCATCGGCGACACGTCGCGCACGGCGATGCGCACGGCCACCACCGACGCGCCGAAGAGCACGGCGGCCGTGGCCGCCGCGGCGTTGGCCTTGCCGGAGGTCATGGGCGGGTTCATCGAAGCCACCAAGATGGCGTTGCCCGCCGCCACCGGCCACGATGCCGCGCGCGCCCTCCAGCCTGCCGGCCCATACCATAGAATTGGGGGAGCACACCGCTTCCCCACACCAGAGGTCACGTGATGCGGCTCGTCCGTTCCGCCCCCGCCCTCCTCCTCGCCGCCCTTGTCGCCGCCCTGGTCGCCGCGCCGGCCCTCGCCGCCGCCCAGGGCGACCCCGCCGCCATCAAGCCCGGCCGCGACCCGCGCCAGCCCATCGACTCCGCATACACCGCGAAGATCCGCGAGTACACCACCGAGCCGTTCTTTCTCTCGCCGCTCGTGGACTACCTCCCGGCGTCGCGCACCGTGCCCACGCCCAAGGCCGTGCTCGGCGACATCGCCGGCGCGCCCACCAAGCTCCCGTACTCGAGCGAGGTGTACGACTACATGCGGCGGCTCGCCAAGGCCGCGCCGGGCCGCGTGAAGGTCTGGTCCATCGGCACCACCGAGGAAGGCCGCGAGCACCTCCTCGTGGCCGTCGCGGGCGAGAAGCTCATCGCCAGCCTCGACGCCAACAAGGCGATGACGGCGAAGCTCGCCGACCCGCGCACGATCAACTTCGACGACGCCCAGGCGGCGAAGCTCATCGCACAGGTGGCGCCCGCGTACTACATCACCGGCACGATTCATTCCACGGAAGCGGGCGCGCCCACGGCCCTGATGGAGCTCGCCTACCGCCTCGCCGTGGACGAGAGCCCCTACATCCGGAACATCCGCGACCACGTCATCACGCTCATCACGCCCATCGTCGAGGTGGACGGGCGCGACCGCATGGTGGACGTGTACGAGTGGACGAAGAAGAACCCGGGGCGCGTGGCGCCCGGCGTGCTGTACTGGGGCCACTACGTGCGCCACGACAACAACCGCGACGCGATGGGGATGACGCTCAAGCTCTCCACGAACATCCTCGACGCCTTCGTGGACTGGAACGCGCTCGTGCTGCACGACCTCCACGAGTCGGTGCCGTTCCTCTACGACAACACGATCGGCGACGGCCCCTACAACTCGTGGCTCGACCCGCTGCTCTCCAACGAGTGGCAGATGATCGGCTGGAACAACGTCCAGGAGATGACCCGCCTCGGCATGCCGGGCGTGTTCGCCCACGGCGACTTCGACACGTGGTCGCCGGGCTACCTGATGTTCATGGCCGCCACGCACAACGGCATCAGCCGGCTCTACGAGACGTTCGGCAACGGCGGCACGGCCGAGACGCAGGAGCGCACCATCCCGCCGTCCAGCACGGCCCGCACCTGGTTCCGGCAGAACCCGCCGCTGCCGCGCGTGAAGTGGTCGCTCCGCAACAACAACAACTACGAGCAGACCGGCATCCTCGTCTCGCTCGCGTACATCGCCAACAACCGCACGCTCTTCCTCAACAACTTCTGGGACAAGGCCAAGCGGTCGGTGAACAAGCCGAAGATGGAAGGCCCGGCCGCGTACGTGCTCCCGGCCGACGACCCGCGCCTCGGCGCGCAGGCCGAGCTGCTGGCCGTGATGCAGAAGCAGCACGTGGAGATCCAGCGGGCCAAGGCCGCGTTCACCGTGCAGGTACCGGTTCGAAGCGGGGGGCGGGGGAGCGGGGGTCGCGGAGGGGGTGGGGGCAGGGGAGGCAGGGGAGATGCAGCGGCGGGACAGGGGGCGGGCGGCGCGGGCGGCGGCAACGCCAACGCCACGGGCGTGGACAACCCCGTGCGCGACGCCCAGCCGCCGCAGACCGAGGCGCACGAGTTCCCCGCCGGCAGCTACATCATCCGCATGGACCAGCCGTACTCGCGCATCGCCGACGCGCTGCTCGACTACCAGTACTGGTCGCCGAACGACCCGCAGAAGAACCCGTACGACGACACCGGCTGGACGTTCCCCGAGGGATTCGGCACGCAGGCCGTCCGCGTGACCGACCTCAAGGTGCTCGACGTGCCGGTGGAGAAGGTCACGGGGAAGATCACCGCGCCGGGCGGCGTGCACGGCACGGGCACCGTGTTCGCCATCAACGCCAACGGCGACAACGCGCTCGCCACGCTGCGCTACCGGCTGAAGGACGCCGACATGCAGGCGGCCGAGGAGCCGTTCGACGCCAACGGCAACCACTTCAAGCGCGGGTCGTTCGTGATCCGCGGCGTGCCGCCCGCGGCCCTCGACGCCGCGACCAGGCAGCTCGGCCTCACCGCGCACGCGCTCTCGGCGGCGCCGAGCGTGCCGATGCATCCGCTGCGCGCGGCGCGCGTGGCCGTGATGCACACGTGGCAGAACACGCAGACCGAAGGGTGGTGGCGCCAGGCGCTCGACTTCAACGGCATCCCCTACGACTACATCAGCATCCAGGACCCGAAGAAGCTCGGCGACATCAAGGCGAAGTACGACGTGATCATCTACGGCCCCGGCGGCGGCGGCAGCGCCGTGATCGAGGGCATGCCGATGTGGAAGGGCCAGCCCATCCCGTGGACGCAAGCCGAGCTGCCCAACATCGGCACGTGGGCGCAGACGGATGACATCCGGCCCGGCATGGGGTACGACGGCCTCGTGGCGCTGCAGGACTTCGTGAAGGCGGGCGGCGTGCTCATCACGAGCGGCAACACCGCCGACTTCGCGATGCAGTACGGGTTCACGAACGGCGTGAGCACCACCACGCCGCAGCGCGGCACGGTGGACGGCTCGTTCCTGCGCACGCGGCTCGTGGACGACGCGAGTCCGCTCACGTACGGCGTGGCCGACGGGCTGGCCGTGTACACGAGCAACGGCCAGGTGTTCGGCGTGAGCGCCGGTTCCGGCGGTCGGGGCGGGCGCGGCGGCGGTGGCGGCGGCGAGCGCGAGACGGGCCGCGGCACCGCCGACGACCGCGACCAGGTGCAGGGGTTCCCGCAGCTCGGCCCGGAGTTCCTGCCCGCGAGTCGCGCGCCCGTGCAGCCGTGGCAGTACGCCGTGCCCCCCGAGGAGGAGATGAAGACGCCGTCGCTCGGCATCATTCCGCCGGCGCAGCGGCCACGCGTGGCGCTCCGGTTCGACGCCCAGAACCAGCTGCTCGTCTCGGGCCTGCTCTCGGGCGGTGGCAACATCGCGCAACGGCC
>JAYEKC010000320.1:0-2729 GCA_034716715.1 Gemmatimonadota bacterium
ATGAAGAAGATGGGCTTCTCCACCAACGCCGACATCGTGCAGTACGTGGCCCGCACGGGGCTCCTCCGGACCGACCCACCCGCGTAGGACGCCGACCGACGCCGGCTTCGGACGCCGGCCGATTGTTGCACGTGCCCGCCGGACCGATCGTGTGACCAGCAACGGGCTGGACCACCGGGCGCGCGTCCCCGCGACGCGGCCCGACCGATCCGGAGGATGCACATGACGACACGACTGCAGGTCACGCTTGCCACCCTGGCGGTTCTGGTGGCGTCGCTCACCATCGCACCGGCCGCGCGCGCCCAGACGCCGGTCCGCTTTTCCGTCGTCGGCGGCCTTTCGCTGCCCATCGGCGACCTCGGCAACGGCGCCGATCTCGGCCTCAACCTCGGTCTGCGCGGCGAGGGGCGCCCGCTTGCGCCGAACTGGGCGTTCCGCGGCGACGTGTCGTACGACCGGTACGCCGGCCACGGCGCGGTGAACCAGTACAGCTACCTCGCCTTCGCGGCCAACCTGGTGCACCACGAGGCCGCGCGGGGGATGTACGAGTTTGGCGGCCTGGGCGTGTACAACAGCCGCGTGACGTTCTCCAACGCGCTCGACCGGTCGGACACGAACCTCGGCATGCAGATGGGCCTCGGGTTCGAGCTCACCAGCGACAAGCGCGTGTTCACCGAGTTCGGGCTGACCAGCGCGTTCACCTCGGGCCGCAGCAGCCTGTGGTTCCCGCTGCGCGTCGGCCTGCGCTTCTGAGGGCGCGGCCATGCCGGGCACCACGTGGCGTTCCGTGGCGGCGGCAGCTGCCGTGTGGGCGGGTTGCGCAGCGCCGTGCGCGGCCCAGCGCACCACGCAGGTGAGCGTCGCCGCGGGGACGGGCACGGACGAGCGGGGCGTCACCTCGAACAGCATGACGATCGCCCCGGGGGCCGTGCTGCCGCTCGGCTCACATCTCAGCGTGTCGCTCGGCGCCGCGGCGACCCGGTTCGAAACGGCGGCGTGGACGGCAGGTGGCTCGGTCACGGTGGCGGCGAGGTCCAGCGAGGTCGCGGGCGCAGCGCTGTCTCTCAACGCCGGAGGTGGGGCGTCCCGATCGTCATTCGGCACGACGTTCACCGTGGCCGAAGCCACGCCGGCCGTGGAGTGGTCAGCGTGGCGAGTCACCCTCTTTGGCGGCGGGCGGGCGGCGTTCGCCCGCACCGAGGTTCGTTCCGCGCCGCAAGCGCCGCTTCCAGCCGCACCCGGCGCACCGCTGCAAGCGGTTGCCCGAACGTCGGCCGGACCGGTGTTCGGCGCGCGCGTGCGCGTGCTCGGCGACGCGTGGGCGTCGCCCCTCGTCGCGACGTACCGCGAGGAGCACGGCCGCGTGAACGGCGTGGTGGCCGTCGACCGCAGCGCGGGCGTCACCGTCAGCGCCGGTGTCCTCTCCGTGAGCGGCGCCGCCGGCTGGCGCGTTGCACCGGGAGATGAGCGCCGCTATGCGACGGCGAGTGCGTCATTCGCACTCACGCCGTCCGCCAGCATCGACGTGGCGGGCGGTCGCTATCCGCCCGACCGGCTCACCGGCGTGCCGGAAGGACGGTTCCTCGCGGCGGGACTCACGTTCCGGTTCGGGAACGGAGCGCCGTCGCTGCCGGAACCGCGCGGGGCGCCGGCGCCGGCGCGTGGATACACGCGGCTGTCCATTCGGGCGCCGGAGGCGAGGCGCGTGGAGTTGTACGGAGACTGGAATGACTGGACGCCGGTGGCGGCGCGGTTCGCCGCGAACGGCGTCTGGTACGCAGACGTTCCCCTGCGTCCAGGGGAATACCGGTACGCGTTCCGCGTCGATGAGGTGGAGTGGCGCGTGCCGGAGCACGCGGTGAGCGCGGCCGACGGGTTTGGCGGACGATCCGCCTACGTGGTGGTCGCGGACACCGGAAACCGGAAGGGAAGCGATTCCCGGGAGGAGAAATGAGACGGACAATTGCAGTCGGTCTGGTGCTGGCCTTCGGGCCCGCCGCCCTCGCCGCGCAGGCGTCGGGGCAGGCGCGGGCGACCGCGTCGGGTTCGGCAGGTGTCGAATCGAAGCCGGCATCTGCCGCTGCGGCGGCGTCGGGCGATGTCCATGCCCGCTTCCGCGCACCCAAGGGCTGGAGCGCGTCGGGGTCGGCGCGACTCGAGGCGATGTACGACGAGGCACGGTCGCATGAGGTGCCGCCCGAGCCGATCGCGCGGCGCGTGGCGGAGGGCCAGGCGAAGGGCGCATCGGAGACGACGATTCTCGCTTCGGCCGAGGCCGTGAAGGCGCGGCTCGAGGCATCGCACGAGGCGATGGTCTCGGCCGGCCGCAAGCCCGCGCCGGAGGAAACGGAGCGCGGCGCCACCGCCATGGAGCGTGGCGTGACGAAGGCGCAGCTCGAGGCGATGGCGCGGCACACGCCGAGTGACCGGTCGCTCGTGGTGGCGTTCGACGTGCTCGGCCGGCTGGCCGCGCGCGGCGTGCCGGTTGGCCGGGCCTTGGCGGAGGTGCAGGGCAAGCTCGACGCGCGCGCGAGTGACGCGGCGATCGTGGCCCTCGCGCCGGGGGCGAGCACCACGGCGAGCGTCGGCGGGACGGCGGCTGGACGAGCGTCTGCCCCGGGCACAGCGGTGAGCGGCGCGGCCACTGCGGCCGCGGGCGCGACCGCCGGAAGTGCCACCGCCGGGGTGGCCGGCGCGGTGACCGGCGTGGTGAAGAAGCCGTAGCGGGA
>JAYEKC010000321.1:0-12160 GCA_034716715.1 Gemmatimonadota bacterium
CGGCCGAGCGCGCCGAAGGCGTTCCGCGCCGCGTGGTGAAGGCGCACCTGCACTACAAGATCACCGGCCCCTGCTCGGAGGAGCGTGCGATGCGCGCCATCGAGCTGGCCGTGACGAAGTACTGCACCGTTCGCGACTCGCTCGACCCGGAGATGCCCGTGACCTGGTCGCTCGACCTCAACGCCTCAACTCGCGGATCGCGTGACGTAGCTCTGGAAGCAGAACCCGGGTAAGCGCGAGCTCCACCGCGGCCTTCGACCCCGGCATCGACGCCACGAGGCGGCCGTTCACGCCGCCGGCCACGGCGCGGGACAGGATCGCCGCCGTGCCGACCTGCTCCTGGAATGACAGCACCCGGAAGATCTCGCCGAACCCGGGCAGTTCCTTCTGGAACAGCGCGCGCACGGCTTCCACGGTGCGGTCGCGGCTGCCGAGCCCGGTCCCGCCGGTGATCAGGATGGCGTCCACGTCGTCGCGCAGCGTGAGGGCGCGGACGTGCTCGCGCACGGCGTGCTCGTCGTTCCGGAGGAGCGCCTGGGTCACCACCTCGTGCCCCGCGCCCTTGACCAGCCGCCGCATCAGGGCGCCGGACTCGTCGGTGGCCTCGGTGCGCGAGTCGCTGACGGTGAGCAGCGCGCACCGTACTGGACCTTGCTTGCCGGATTCATCGCGGTGCCGTGCCGTGCTCTCGCTCAACGCCGGTTCTCCCGGTGGAAGGAAGTCGTCGATCGTAATGGAGGCCGCGCCGCGGTTTTTGGTTCGGAGTTGCCTCACCCCTCTCCCCTCACCGCCCCTCACCCCTCACCCGCGCCCCTCACCCGGGACAATATTGCACTGGTCATGGACCTCGCCGCCCTCCGCCAGGAATACGCCCGCGAATCGCTCGACGAGCGCGACGTGGACCGCGACCCGGTCCGGCAGTTCGACAAGTGGTTCGACCAGGCGAAGAAGGCCGGGCTCATCGAGCCGAACGCCATGGCGCTGGCCACCACGACGCCGGACGGCCGGCCCTCGCTGCGCATGGTGCTGCTGAAGGGCGCCGACGCGAAGGGCTTCGTGTTCTTCACGGACTACCGGAGCCGCAAGGGCCGCGAGCTCGACGCCAACCCCCGGGCCGCGCTCTGCCTCTGGTGGGACGTGCTGCAGCGGCAGGTGCGCATCGAGGGAAGCGTCGAGCGCATTTCGGCCGCCGAGTCGCTCAAGTACTTCAGCACGCGCCCGTACGGAAGCCAGGTGGGCGCGTGGGCGTCGTTCCAGAGCAGCGTCATTGCCGCGCGCGACGTGCTGGAACAGGAGGTGGCGCGGTTCCTCAAGCGCTACCCGGAGGGAACCGACGTCCCCCTGCCGCATCACTGGGGCGGGTACCGGGTCACGCCCAGCGCCATCGAGTTCTGGCAGGGACGCCCGAACCGCCTGCACGACCGAATCGCCTACGCCCGCGGGGCGGACGGCGCGTGGTCGATTTCGCGACTGTCGCCCTGATCCGCGCCGAACGTCATTCCCAGTGTTTCGCGGGGTCGGGCGTCTCCGCGCGCAGCTTCAGGTAGCTCTCGTAGCGCGCGGCTGAGATGCCGCCGGAACTCGCGGCGTCGCGCACCGCGCAGCCCGGCTCGCTGTCGTGCGCGCAGTCCTGGAAGCGGCACTTGCCCAGGTACGGGCGGAATTCGGGAAAGCAGTGGTCGAGGTGCTCGGGCGGCAGCCCCCAGAGCCCCACTTCGCGCAGGCCCGGCGTGTCCACCACATAGCCGCCGGCGGCATCGTCGAGCGGAACGAGAACCGCGCCGACGGTGGTGTGGCGCCCCTTGTTCACCGACTCGCTGATCTCACCCGTGCGCAGGTCGAGCCCGTGGAACAGCGCGTTGAGCAGCGACGACTTGCCCACACCGGATGGCCCCGTGAATGCCGACACGCTGCCGGCGAGCGCGTCGTGCAGCGCCTCGAGCCCGATCTGCTGCTTGACGCTCGTGCGGTGGACGGGGTAGCCCGCCGCCTCGTACGGCGCCGCGAGCGCGTCGACGTCCGCCGTCGCCGAAAGCTCGACCTTGTTGAGCACCACGCGCGCCGCCAGCCCGTTGCCCTCGGCGATCACGAGAAAGCGGTCGAGCATCCGCACGTGCGGCTCGGGCTTCGCCATCGCGAACACGACGACCACCTGGTCCACGTTGGCCGCGACGATGCGTTCGCGCCGCGCGCCGCCGGGGGCGCGGCGTGAGAGCGCCGACCGCCGCTCGTGAATCCGGGTGATTGCCCACGCGTCGCCGCGCACGTCGCGTTCCACGGTCACGTGGTCGCCCACGGCGAGCTTCGACTTCCCCTCCTGCTTCAGCCGGCCGCGCAGCGCCGCCGCGTGCGTCTCGCCGGCATCGGTGCGCACCGTCCACACGCCGCCTGTGCCGCCGAGGACCACGGCCCGCACCGTGCTCAAGCGCGGCCCTCGTCGTCGACGTCGCGGGCGCTCCACCAGCGGCGCGTCGATTCGCCGTCCCGCTCGCGCAGCAGCGCGTCGAGCACGCGCTGGGCCTCGCGCAGCGGCATCGCGCCGAGCACGTCCTCCGCCTCGGCCGCCGAGTCGGCGGTGACGAGGAACCCCGACTCGAGGTGCCCCTCGACCTTCTGCGCACCCAGCCGCGACCACTGGACGAAGAGGAGGTAGGCGCCGAAGTGGGCGGCGCGGCCCTGAGGTCCTGAGCCGGTGTCGCCGGGCGCGCCGCTCGGCGCACCCTCCGGCGCGTCGTCGACCGTGTCGCTCAGGACCTCGATCGAGTAGGAGAACCCGTCGCGCCCCTCGATCGCGGCCGGCCGGCCGTGCACGGCCGCGTACCCTCCCACCGTGGTGTCGTCGCCCTTCGACGGGTCGGGAGGGACATACCGGCCGTGTGGCACGCGCCGCCTACCGCAACATGCGCGTCGAAAACGCGATTGGCTTCGTCACGCGCAGCACCGGGAACGGCTTGCCCACCGCCGCGTCGGTCAGGTGCGCGTCGAGGAAGTTCCACGTCACGAGCCCGTCGTCCGACTGCGGCTCCAGCAGTTCCACGGCGAGCACGCCAAGCGGCTGCGTGGTGCGTATCACGTAGACATCGGTGCCGGCCAGCGACGCCGTCGCGGGCTGCCAGCGGCCCTCGAGGCGCGTCTCGGCGTGTCCCTGGAACGGCTGCGCCCTGCGGACGATCGAATCCACCACGAACGCCTCGGCGCCGTCCGGTGCGCCAGCCACCCGTCCTTCCTCCACGACCACGCCGTGCAGCCGCAGGCGCTGCAGCGCGGAGTCGGGCATCGCCGCCTTGGGCACGAGGTAGGCCGCAGGCACGGTCGCCATGAGGGTCGGCTCGAAGCGGTCCTTCACCGGCATCTTCGTCGTCACGAATCGGCCCGAGCGCCGAAATCCACAGCGCACGCCGGGCTCGCTCAGCGGCCATGCGCAACCGCGGCCACCGCCGGCGCGCCCGCCGCGGCCGCCGCGCCCGGCGACAATCTGCCCGCGCGCCTCGGGAAGCGTGTCGAGGATCTCCTCGATCACCGGCGCTGCCACCGGGTGCCGCGTCATCTCGGCGCGGATGGGCACGGCCTTCACCTTCCCCGCCTCCAGCGCCGCGTCGGCGTTGCGCGACTGGGCGAGGACGCCCCGCGCCTTCTGCGCCGTCACCGAGAGGATCTCGGTCACGAACGCGTACGTGCTCTTCACGCGGCGCTCGAACGGGTCGTGCGAGTACGCCTCGCTGAGGATCGAGATGCGGCCGCGGAGGCCGTAGTAGTTGGTGCCGTAGCGCGCGAGGTGCTCGTACGTGGACCACGACCGTGGTTCGCCCTGCGCGGCGGGCCCCTCGTCGCCGGAGAAGTTGCCGTAGTCGAACACCTCGAAGTGGTGGCGCGTGCGCATCCGCTGGCGGATGAGGGGCAGCATCGAGTCGCGCGCGAACGCGCCGCCGAACGCTCCCCCGGCGATCGCCGCCGCGGGGTGCAGCGATGGCGAGTAGGTGAGCGCGTAGCCGTGGTAGCTGCCGTCGGTCGTGTGCAGGTCCACGAACACGTCGGGGTCCCACGCGTTGAACATCGCGAGCGACGCGCGGGTTTCCGGCGCTTCGGCCTTCACGTAGTCGCGGTTCAGGTCCAGCCCCATGGCGTTGGGGCGCTGCCCCACCATTTCCGGCCCGTTCTGCGACCCGCGCCGCTGCGCCTGCGGGCCGAACGCCTCGTTGCCGTCGGCGTTGTAGATGGGCACGGCGATGAGCACGATCGAGTCGAGCACGTTCGGCTTCGGGTCGAACACGAGGTCGCGCACCCGGGCCAGCAGGGCTTCCTTCCCCTCCACCTCGCCCGCGTGGATGTTGCCCTGGACGTACACGATGGGCCGACCGAGGCGCTTCGCCTCGAGTGGCGTCGTGACCAGCGGCCGCGACGCGATGATGTACGGCAGCTCCCGGCCCTCGGTGGTGCGGCCGATCGTGCCGACGTGGATCCGTGCGCCGCGCGCCTGCAGCGAATCCACGAACGCCACGACATCGGCGTGCGTGGACGTCTCGGCGTAGTTCGTGCGTTCGGCGCGGGTCTGCTGCGCGCCGAGCGCCACGGGCGCAAGGATGGCGGCGAGAAGGAACGAGCGGACGGGCCGTCGGGTCATGGCTCAGCGGGTTGGTCGTTGCGGGCCGGCGTCCTACCGGACGCTTCCCTCACGCGTACACTTTCGCACGGGATCCGGCGAGTCGCCGGAGCGCCTGCGCCGGCTCGAACCGGCCGGGGTTCGCGCGGTTGAGCACGTCGAGCCGGTGGATGATGGCCTCTGCGCCCGTCGTGTCCACATACCGGTACGGGCCGCCGCGGAACGGCGGGAAGCCGATGCCGAAGATCGCGGCGATGTCGCCGTCGCGAGGCTGCCGCACGACGCGCTCGTCGAGGCAGCGCATCGCCTCGTTGATCATCGCGAGCGAGAGCCGCTCCTGGATGTCGGCGGCGGACACGCGAGCCACGGGGCCGTGCCGGCCGACGAGCTCGTACACCGACTTGTCCACGCCCCGCCGCTTTCCCTTCGCGTCGTAGGCGTAGAACCCGCGCTTGTTCTTGCGCCCGAGGCGCCCCGACGCGAGCACGCGCTCGAGCATCGGCGACGGCGTGAGCCGCACCCCGAACGCCTTCGCGAAGATCGCCCCCGACTTGCCGGCAATGTCGAGCCCCACTTCGTCGAGGAGCGTGATGGGCCCCACCGGGAAGCCCCAGTCGACCATCGCCTCGTCCACGGCCTCGATCGGCACGCCTTCCTCCACGAGCCGCCCGGCCTCGTTCACGTACGGCGCGAGGATGCGGTTCACGAAGAACCCGGGGCTGTCGTTCACCACCACCACCGTCTTCCCGATGCGCCGCCCGTAGGCGACGGCCGTGGTGATGACGTCGGGAGCCGTCTTCGGCGTGACGACGACCTCGAGCAGGGGCATGCGGTGCACGGGCGAGAAGAAGTGCATCCCCACCACCCGCTCCGGGCGCGCTGCCGCTGCCGCGATCTCGGCGATGGGGATCGTGCTCGTGTTGGTCGCGAAGATGGCGTCGCGGTGGAGGAGTGGCTCCACCTCGCGCAGCACCTTGTGCTTGACGCCCACGTCCTCGAACACGGCCTCGATCACGAGCGGCACGCCGTGGAAGCCCTCGTACGACACGGTGCCCGCCACGAGCGACAGCTGGTCCTCGTACTGCTGGCGCGTCACGTGGCGGCGCGAGTACCCCTCGCGCAGCACGTCGCGCGCGGCGCCGAGGCCCCGCCCCACCTGCTCGTGCGAGACGTCCTTGAGGCGCACGGCCACGCTCGCCTGCGCGCTCACCGCAGCGATGCCGGCCCCCATGAACCCCGCGCCAAGCACCGTGACGCGCGGAATCGCCGCCGGCGGCGGCCCGCCACCCTCCACACCCGTGTCCTTCTTCAGGGCCGTCGTGGCGAAGAAGATGTTGATCAGCTGGCGCGACACGGGCGTCATCGCCATCTCGCCGAAGATCTGCGACTCCCTCGCGAACCCCGCCTCGCGCGAGCCGTACCCGGCGGCGATCGCGTCGATGGCCGCGGGCAGCGCGGGATAGTTGCCGCGGGCCTTCTTGGCGATCGTCGCGCGCGCACGGCCAAACACGAACGAGCGGCCGAGTGGATTCCCCTCGAGCAGGACGTCCACGAAGCTCCGCCGGCGCGCCGGCTGGCTCCTGGCGCCGGTGGCAAGCTCTCGCGCGCGCTGGACGGCCACGTTGCGCAGGATGCTGGGGTGCACCATCTCCTCGGCCAGCCCCATCTGCACGGCCTTCCTGGCGCGGATGTTCTTCGCGCCGAGGATCATGTCGAGGGCGCTCGTCAGCCCGACGTGGCGCGGGAGGCGCTGGGTGCCGCCGAGCCCGGGGATGAGCCCGAGCTGCGTCTCGGGCAGCGCCAGAATCGTCTTCGGGTGGTCGCTCACCACGCGGTACTGGCACGCCAGCGCGAGTTCGAGCCCGCCGCCCATGCAGGCGCCGTGGATCGCGGCCACCACCTGCGTGCGCGTCCGCTCCAGCATCGCGAACCGCTGCTTCCCTTCCGAACTCAGCGCCTGCGCCTCGGCCGCGGTCCGGTACGTCAGGAACTCGTCGATGTCGGCGCCGGCGATGAACGAGTCCGGCTTGCCGCTGATGATCACCACCGCGGCGGTCTTCCCGAGCGTCACGTCGCGCTCGATTTCCTCGAACACGGCGTCGAACTCGGTGATGACGCGTTTCGAGAACTTGTTGACCGGCTCCCCCGGCAGGTCGAACGTGACGATCACGACGCCGCCGTCGCGATCCACCTGGAAGGCGTTGCTCATGCGCGCTCCACCACCATCGAGAAGCCGAGGCCGCCGGCCGCGCACACCGTCATCAGGCCGAACTGCCCGTCGCGCCGCCGGAGCTCGTTGACGAGCGTCGTGGTGATGCGCGCGCCCGTCGCGCCGAACGGGTGGCCGATGGCGATCGAACCGCCCATCACGTTGAGGCGCGAACGGTCCACGGCGCCCACCGGCTGCGTGAGCCCGGCCCGCGCCGCCCACTCCTTCGACTCAAACCCGCGCAGGTTCGAGAGCACCTGCGCCGCGAACGCCTCGTGCATTTCCACGAGGTCGATGTCCTCGAGGGTGAGTCCGGCGCGCCGGAGTGCGACGGGCGCGGCAAGCACCGGCGCCTGCAGCAGCTGTTCCCCCGGGTCGAGCGCGGCGTACGCATAGCTCCGGATGTAGGCGAGCGGTGCGATGCCGAGGTCCTTCGCCCGCTGCTCGCTCATGAGCAGCACCGCCGCGCCGCCGTCCGTGAGCGGCGACGCGTTCCCGGCCGTCACCGAGCCGTACTTGCGGTCGAACACCGGCCGCAGCGCCGCCAGCTGCTGGAGTGATGTGTCCGTGCGGATCCCGTTGTCGCTCGTCACCGCGCCGTCGTACTTCGGCGGCACGTACACAGGCACGATCTCGGCCGTGAGCCGCCCGTCGCTCGTACCGGCCGCCGCGTGCTGGTGCGAGGCCAGCGCAAACGCATCCTGTTCCTCGCGCGAGATGCCGTTCAGCTTCGCCATCTTCTCCGCCGATTGCCCCATCGTCTCCCCCGTGGTGGGTTCGGCGATGGCCGGGGTGATGGGAATGAGGTCGCGCGGACGGAGTCCGGAGAAGGCGCCGAGCCGCGCCCCGAGCGTCTTCGCCTTCGACGCCGCCACGAGCATGTCGGAGAACCGGCGCGAGTGCAGGATGGGCACCGCCGAGAGCGACTCGGCACCGCCGGCGATCGCCACGTCGGCGTGGCCGAGGGTGATCTGGTCCGCGGCGTCGGTGATGGCCTGGTTGGCCGACGCGCACGCCCGCCCCACCGTCCACGCCTGCACGCCCTTCGGGAAGAGCGGCATCAGCGCGATCTCGCGCGCGATGTTGGGCGCGAGCACCGAGGGCACCACGGTCCCGAACGCGATCAGCTCGACCGCCGCAGGC
Organism: Gemmatimonadota bacterium; assembly: GCA_034716715.1. Lineage (GTDB taxonomy): Bacteria > Gemmatimonadota > Gemmatimonadetes > Gemmatimonadales > Gemmatimonadaceae > Fen-1231. The sequence goes on from JAYEKC010000321.1 coordinate 7,953, forward strand.
TCGATGCCCGTGCGGAACACCAGGTCGCGCACGGCCAGCTTGCCGAGCTCGATGGCACTGATGTCCCGGAGGACCGTGCCCGACCTGGCGAACGGGGTGCGCGCGCCGGCGACGATGGCGACGCGGCGAGGCGCCGTGGTGGAAACGGCCGATGGCATCGCCTGAATCTGACGGGCCGGAAGGGCAGCGGGAAGCTGCGCGCTTCCAGCATCCGGGTTCAGGCTCGATATTCCCCGTCGTGACCCCGCCCCTTGCCGACGCGCCAGCTATTTCGTGGCGCGACCGCGCGCTCGCCCGGCTCCAGGGTGCTCCGTTCGACGTGCTCGTGATTGGGGGCGGCATCACGGGCGCCGGCATCGCCCGCGACGCCGCCCTCCGCGGCCTCGCCGTGGCCCTCATCGAGCGCGACGACTTCGCCGGCGGTACCTCGAGCCGCTCGTCGCGCCTGGTGCACGGCGGCGTCCGGTACCTGGAGCACGGCTACCTCCACCTCGTGTTCGAGGCGAGCACCGAGCGCCGGACGCTGCTCCGCATCGCCCCGCAGATCGTTCGCCCGCTCCGATTCACGTGGCCCGTCTACCGCGGCGCCCGCATCCCGCGCTGGAAGCTCCAGGCCGGGCTCGCCCTGTATGATGCCCTCGCCCTGTTCCGCAACGTGGGCCGGCACCGCGGGCTCTCCACGGCGCGCGTTCTCGACGAGGAGCCCGCCCTCAACGCCGAAGGCCTCACCGGCGGCGCCCAGTACTGGGACGCCGCCACCGACGACGCCGCGCTCACGCTCGCCAACGTCCTCGACGCCCGCGCCAACGACGCCGTCGTCCTCAATCACGCCGAGGTCACCGCGCTCACCACCGACAAGGGCGCCGTCACGGGCGCCGTCGTACGGGACCGCCTTGGCGGTGCGTCGGTTACGGTGCGCGCGCGGGTGGTGGTGAACGCCACGGGGCCGTGGACCGACGCCATCCGGCACATGGAAGACCCGGCGGCGAAACCCGCCGTCCTCGGCACCAAGGGGGTCCACATCGCGGTGCCCGCGGAGCGCGTCGGCAATCGCGGGGCCGTGACCATGCTGTCGGCGGTGGACGGGCGCGTGATGTTCACGCTGCCCGCCGGCGCCCAGACGATCGTCGGCACGACCGACACCCCGACGGACTCCGCACCCGACCAGGTCCGCGCCACGCGCGAGGACGTGGACTACCTGCTGCGCTCGGTGAACGCATTCTTCCCCGCCGCGCAGCTCGGCCCGCGCGACGTGATCGCCGCGTGGGCGGGCATTCGGCCCCTGGTCTCGAGCGGCAACAAGGGCGACCCGGCCTCCGCCTCGCGCGAGCACAGGATCAGCACCGGCCCGCTCGGCGTCATCGCGATTTCGGGCGGCAAGCTCACCACGTATCGCCTCATCGCCGAGCAGGTGGTGGACCGCGTCGTGCGCCGGCTCCGCATCCCGGGGCGCCGGTGCACGACGGCGCATCGCCCCCTGCCGGCGCCCGACCGGCCGCCGGTGTTCGGTGCGCTCTTCGAGCCCATCCTCGAGGGCCAGTCGTTCAACCTCGGCGACGCCGTGCGCGCCGTGCAGCACGAACTGGCCTGCACGCTCACCGACATCATGGTGCGCCGCACGAAGGTCGCGTTCGCCTCACGCGACCACGGCATTCCCGCGGCCGCGCGCGTGGCGGCGGCCGTGGCCCGGCACGCCGGCTGGGACGACGCGGAGTGCGCGCGGCAGGTGGAGGCGTATCGCGCGGAAACGGCTCGCCTGTTCACGGTGGATCCGTGACCCGTTCGGGGTCCGCGAGGTAGTTTTCCGCGCCATGACCTCCGGCGCGCTCACCGGCTCCCAGGTCGCGTCGTTCCTCGCGGACGCGGGCGTCACGCACGTGGTGTCGCTCCCCGACAGCACCATCGGCCCGTGGCACGCGGCCATCGCCGCGCACCCGAAGCTCCGCCTGGTGCGGGTGTGCCGAGAGGGCGAGGCCTGGGCCATCGCGGCCGGGCTGCATTTTGGCGGCGCCATGCCCGTGGTGCTCATCCAATGCACCGGCCTGTTCGAGAGCGGCGACTCGCTGCGCAACGTCGTGCACGACTGGAAGCTCCCGATCTTCAGCCTCATCGGGTACCGGAGCTACCTCAACCAGGATACGCTCCCCGGCGACACCTGCCTGGTGTTCACCGAGCCGCTGATGGACGCGTGGAAGCTCGACTGGATGCTCGTGCAGGACGCGTCGCAGGCGGGCGAGATGCGTGCCCACTACGACCGTTGCCGCGCCGCCGGCGTGGCCGGGGCGCTGGTGATCGCGGAGGGCCGCGCGTGAGCGCCCGCACGGCGGCGTTCGCCGCGGCCACGGGGCGCCGCGCATGACCCGGCGCGCCGAGATGCCACTCCGCGCCGCGCTCGAGGTGCTGCGCGCAGAACGCCGCACGGGCGACGTCGTGATCACGTCCATGGGCAGCGCCCGCGAGTGGATGGCGATGGGGCCGCTCGACCCGCTCGACTTCGTCTACGTGCCGTCGTCCATGGGCGAGGCCCCGCCGCTCGGGCTCGGCATCGCGCTGGCGCAGCCGCGCCGCCGCGTGATTGCCTGCAACGGCGACGGCTCGATGCTCATGAACCTCGGCTCGCTGGCGACGATCGCGTCGGAGGACGCCCGGAACCTGGTGGTGGTCGTGTTCGACAACGGGATTTACGAGGTGACCGGCGCGCAGCCCGTGCCCGGCCCCGGCGTGGACTTCGCGGCCATCGCCGCCGCCTGCGGCATCCGTTCCGTGCACCGGTTCTCGGACATCGACGCGTGGGCCATCGGCGCGGCGGCGGCCCTCGACTCGCCGGGCCCGACGGTGATCGTGCTCGACGTGGCGCCGGTGCCCGGCGCCGTCGGGCCCCGTTCACCCGGCCCCACGGCCGTGCGCGGCCCGGCGTTCGCCGCGGCCCTGCAGCGTACTGAAGGCTGATCGCTGCAGGGGGCGCGACGAAACCGCCCCGTCAATCGTCCTTGCAGGCGATGTCCCGCCTCCGAATCTTCCTGATCGCCAGTGCGGCCCTCACGGCCGGCGCACAGGCGCAGTCGCTCCGCGGCTCCACCGCCTCGATGGAGCGCCAGCACGGCGTGGCAATCGAGAACGACTTCACGTTCCTCCGCAACAGCGGCGACGTGGCGCGCTTCGTGCGGCTGGGCCTGCTGGTGCCGGTCGGTCCCAGCGCCAACGTGGACCTGGCGGGCGTGTCCCACCCCTTCGCCCGCCCGGCGATCCGGACATTCGTCCAGCGACTCGGCGCCCAGTACCGCGCCGCGTGCGGGGAGCCGCTGGTGGTCACGAGCCTGACGCGACCCGAGAACGGCCAGCCGCGCAACGCGTCGGACGAGTCCGTGCATCCCACCGGCATGGCGGTGGACCTCCGCGTGAGCCGGTCCGCGCGCTGCCGCAGCTGGCTCGAACGGGTGCTGCTCTCACTCGAGCGCACCGGCGTCGTCGAGGCCACGCGCGAGCGGCGCCCGCCGCACTACCACGTGGCGGTGTTCCCGGGCCGCTACGCCGCCTACGTGCGCGGGCTCACGGGACGTGCGGCAGCGAGCGAAGCCACCGGCGAGAGCGGGCCGTCGGCCGGCACTCCCTGACGCGGCGCGGCGCGCGCCGCCAGCGCTCGCACCAGCCGCCCCACCCCGGCGCTGCGCGCCGTCAGCCTTCGAGGTCTTCCGGCGTCGCCTCGTGGATCGTCACGAGCTCCACAACCTTCAGCTTGCGGGTGCGGGCGGGGAGCTTCAGCAGCACCAGTTCGCCCTTCTTCTTGCCGAGCATGGCGCGCCCGATCGGAGACGCCATCGTGACGTGATGGTCCTCGAGCTCGAGGGCATCGCCGAACACCATGTGGTACGTCTCCTTCTCCTTCGTGTCCTGGTCCTGCACGACGACCTTGGAGCCCAGGCCCACGGAATCCCGCGGGATCTGCGCAACGTCGATGGACGAGAGCTTGGCGAGTCGTGCGCCCAGCTGGCCGAGGCGCGCCTGGACGAACTTCTGCCGCTCGAGCGCTTCCTTGTACTCGGAGTTCTCGCGCAGGTCGCCCATCTCCACGGCACGCCGGATCTCCGCCGGCAGCGTCACGTTGAGCTCGTACCGCAGCTTCTCGGCTTCTTCGCTGAGCTTCTGCTTGAGGGCCTCGATCATCGTCCGTTCCAGGACCGGCGTGGGGCAGAAAAAGGCGGCGCCCG
>JAYEKC010000321.1:12170-13927 GCA_034716715.1 Gemmatimonadota bacterium
CGCCTTCGCTGTTCCATAAGGATAGCAATTCCGGCCTGCCCGGCAAAGGGCGGCGCGGCCCGCGTGCGGCGGCCGGGTGTCCGGAATCGGCCCCGGGCCGCACGCGCAGCCGTTCAGCGCCCGGGGCCGTGCGCCCCCGCGCGAATCCACGCCACGATCGTCTCCAGCTCGAACGCATCGAGGCGCGCGGCCCGCCGCCAGTGCAGCGACGGGCTGCCGTCCGGCCCCAGCGAGTCGCTGAGGATGCGCACGATCCGGCTCGAGTCGGGCTTGCCCGCGCGAACGATCGGCGCGCCCGGTGCGCCGCTCGCCATCACGCGGGCGTATGTCGTGAGGTCCACGTCGCGCGTGCGACCCACGGCGCCATGGCAGTAGTTGCAGCGCTGGATGAAGATCGTGTCCACCACGGCGTACGGGACGGGGGCCGGCTCCATCACGATGGTGTGCGACTGGAGCGGCTCCGTGTTGCCGAACTCCCGGGCCACCATCCGGAACCCCGGCTTCTCGAACTGGACGATGAGGCGTGCCGCGGGCCGGGACTGGAGCGCGGCAACTCCGTACGACGCGGTCCACGCCACCTGGTTGCCGAACACGTCGGTCACGCGCACACCCGCCAGCGGGAGGCCACTCTCCCAGTGCACCACGCGGAAGCGGTGCTCGTTGCGAGTGCTGGTGGACGGCAGGCCGCCCGCTGCGCCGGCGCCGAGTCCTTCCACCGCCGGCGGTCGCCCGCCGCGGCCCGCGGCGCGACGCTCGCCCAGCCACGCCAGCAGGCCAACGTGCACGCCGATCGCGACGAGCACGGCCACGACGGTGACTCGCCGGTCGGGCCTTGCGAAGAGAGGGTGCTGCGGCCGCGCCACGCGTCCCGACCCGGAAGGCCTCAGAGGTACGGCGCGAACAGCCGGAACACGCCGTCGCGCAGCTTCACGGGCAGGCTTCGCCCGTTCACGTCGCGCATGGACACCTGTCGCCCGCCGGCGACCCGCCGGTCGATGAGCGCCGCCAGCGATTCCGCGAGCGGCCGGTCGTAGCACTCGATGTTGAACTCGAAGTTGAGCCGGAGGCTGCGCGGGTCCCAGTTCGACGTGCCGATGAGCGTCCAGCAGTCGTCCACGACGAACAGCTTCGAATGGTCGAACGGCGGCGGGGTGAGGTGAATCCGGCACCCGTGCTCGAGGAGTTGCCACCACTGTGCCACCGATGCCCAGTGCGCGAACGGCAGGTTGTTCTTCGACGGCAGGACGATGTCCACCACCACGCCGCGCATCGCCGCGACGTTCAGCGCCGAGATGATGGACGGGTCGGGGAGGAAGTACGGCGTCATGATGCGCACCGACCGGCGCGCCACGCCAAGCGCCGCGAGGATCGCCCAGCGGAGCTTGTCGAGGTCCTCGTCCGGGCCGTCCACCACCGCGCGCGCCAGCACCGGACCCTCCGGCTCGAGCCGCGGGAACCAGGCGTCGCCGCGCAACGCCTCGCGGGCCGAGAACAGCCAGTCGTCGGCGAATACCTCCTGCATCTGGGCCACCACCGGTCCTTCCACGCGGAACTGGATGTCCTGCACCAGGCTCCGCGGCCGGCGGGCCAGCCAGTGGCCCACGCGGATGTTCATGCCGCCCGTGAAGCCGACGCGTCCGTCCACCACGAGGATCTTCCGATGGTTCCGGAGGTTGATCGCCGAGAGCTGCCACGGATACGCGGGCAGGTGCCGCGCGTGCGGCACGCCGCGATGGCGCAGCGCGGTGAGGATGGAC
>JAYEKC010000322.1:0-2727 GCA_034716715.1 Gemmatimonadota bacterium
GCTGCAGTACAACATCTGCGTGCAGAACGCGCTCGCCACCCCGCCGGCCGACGTCAATGCCAACCAGACCACGGCGGGCGGCACGTTCTTCCGCGTCCCGCCGCAGATGAACGTCCAGGGCCGGACGAGCTTCAACCTCACGCCGAAGTGGTCGGCGAGCTGGTCCACGAACTATGATTTCGAGCGCAGCCAGTTCGGCATGCAGTCCGTGACGCTCCAGCGGGAGCTGCACGACTGGCGCGCGGTGTTCGGCTTCACGCAGGCGCCGAACGGCAATTTCTCGTTCACCTTCTTCATCGCCCTGAAGGCCGAGCCGGACCTGAAGTTCGACTACAACCGGTCGTCCTACGGGTCCCAGACCGGCGCCACCCCGCCATGACCACGCCCCCCACGGTCACCATCGACGGCCGCTCGCTCACGCTGGCGGCGCTCCGCGACGTGGCCGAGGGCCGCGCGCGCGCCGCGCTGGCCCCCGACGCCGGCGCCCGGATGACGGCGAGCCGCCGGGTCGTGGATGGCATCGTGGATTCGGGCGCCGCCGTGTACGGGGTGACGACGGGGTTCGGCAAGATGTCGGACGTCCGCATCGCGCCCGACAAGCTCGCCGAGCTGCAGGTGAACCTCGTGCGCTCCCACGTCACGGGCGTGGGCCCGCTGCTGCCGAAGCGCGAGGTGCGCGCGATGATGCTGCTCCGCGCGAACGTGCTCGCGGCCGGCTTTTCGGGGGCACGGCCGGTGCTCGCCGAAACGCTCCTGGCGATGCTCAACGCGGACCTGGCGCCGCCGGTCCCGGAGCAGGGCAGCGTGGGCGCGAGCGGCGACCTCGCCCCACTGGCGCATCTGGCGCTCGCCCTCATCGGCGAGGGCGACCTGTTCCATGGGGACGTGCGGCTTCCGGCCGCGCGGGCGCTCGCCGACGCCGGCATCGCGCCGGTCACGCTCCTCTCGAAGGAGGGCATCGCCCTCATCAACGGGACGCAGGCCCATGCCGGCGTCTCGGCGCTCGCCGTGCTCGACGCCATCACGCTCTGGGAGACGGCGCAGGTGGCGGGCGCGGCCACGCTCGACGCGCTCCGCGGCACCCCGGATGCGTTCGACGACCGCATCCACGCCGCCCGCGGCCAGCCGGGCCAGCGCGAGGCCGCCCAGCGCCTGCGTGACCTCCTCGCCGGGAGCGCGATCCGCGAGTCGCATCGCGTGGGCGACCCGCGCGTGCAGGACGCCTACGCGCTCCGTTGCATGCCGCAGGTCCACGGCCCGGCGCTCGACGCGATCCGGTTCGCCGAGGGCATCCTCGCGCGCGAGATCAACGCGGCCACCGACAACCCGCTGGTGTTCGCCGACGGGACGCTCGCATCGGGCGGCAACTTCCACGGCCAGGCCGGCGCGATGGCGGCGGACGTGCTCGCGATCGCGCTGACCAACCTCGCCGCGATGTCCGAACGGCGCATCGACCGCCTCGTGCACCCGGACCTCAACGAGGGGCTGCCCCCGTTCCTGGCGCACGAGCCCGGCCTCCACTCGGGCTACATGATGGCGCAGGTGGCGGCTGCTGCGCTGGCGAGTGAGTGCAAGACGCTCGCGCATCCGGCGAGCGTGGACACGATTCCCACCGACGGTGGCAAGGAGGATGTGGTGCCGATGGCGATGGGCGCGGCCATCAAGCTGCGCCGCGTGGTGCACAACGTCACCCACGTGCTCGCCATCGAGCTGATGTGCGCGGCGCAGGGGATCGAGGGGCGGCGACCGCTCAAATCCTCGCCACGCATCGAGGAGGCCGTCGCGCGGGTGCGCCGGCTCGTGCCGCGCCTCGAGGCCGACCGGGTGATTGCCGGTGACATCGCGGCCCTGGCCTCGGCCGTCGGCGCGGGGACGTTCATCGCCTAGATTTCGGGCGTGGCCACCATGACCCACGCCTCCGCCCGCGTCGTCCGCGCCCCGCGCGGGACGGCGCGCTCCTGCAAGGGCTGGCAGCAGGAAGCCGCCCTCCGGATGCTGATGAACAACCTCGACCCCGAGGTCGCCGAGCGGCCCGACGACCTCGTGGTGTACGGCGGGGCGGGGAAGGCGGCGCGCAACTGGGAGTCGTTCGACGCCATCGTCGCGGCGCTGCGCGCGCTCGAGGCCGACGAGACGCTCCTGGTGCAGAGCGGGAAGCCGGTGGCGGTGTTCCGCACGTTCGCCCACGCGCCGCGCGTGCTCATCGCCAACTCGAACCTCGTGGGCCGCTGGGCCACGTGGGACGTGTTCCGGGAGCTCGAGCGGCTCGGCCTCACGATGTACGGCCAAATGACCGCCGGCTCGTGGATCTACATCGGGTCGCAGGGAATCGTGCAGGGCACGTACGAGACGTTCGGCGCGATGGCCCGACGGCACTTCGGCGGGTCGCTCGCCGGCCGGCTCGTCGTCACGGCAGGTCTCGGCGGAATGGGCGGGGCGCAGCCGCTCGCGGCCACCATGCAGGGCGCCGCGATCCTCTGCGTCGAGGTGGACCAGGCGCGGATCGACAAGCGGCTGGCGACGCGCTACTGCGACAAGGCGACGGCCTCGCTCGACGAGGCGCTGGCCTGGCTCGACGCAGCGCGCGCCGCGAAGCGCGGGCTCTCCGTGGGCCTGCTCGGCAACGCCGCCGAGGTGCTGCCGGAACTCGTCCGCCGCGGCGTGACGCCCGACATCGTCACCGACCAGACGAGCGCGCACGACATGTTGAACGGGTACGTGCCGGCG
>JAYEKC010000323.1:0-2721 GCA_034716715.1 Gemmatimonadota bacterium
CCACTGCTTGAGGCCGATCGTCGCCGCGAACAGCGCCGTGGCGCCGCCGACGAGCGCGACGGTGAGCGACGCGACCGGCGCGATCGAGAACAGCATCGACGTCCTCGCCACGAGGAACACGCCCGCCGTCACCATCGTGGCGGCGTGGATCAGCGCCGACACCGGCGTGGGGCCGGCCATGGCGTCGGGGAGCCAGACGTACAGGGGAATCTGGGCGCTCTTCCCCGCGCACCCCAGGAACAGGAACAGGCAGACCGCGGTGACCACCACGCCACCCGGCTCCAACAGGTGCGCCCTGGCGGCGATGGCGGAGTAGTCCAGCGTGCCGATGTTCGCGAAGAGCAGGAACATCGCCACCATGAACCCGAAGTCGCCGATGCGGTTCACGACGAACGCCTTCTTGCCGGCGTCGGCGTTCGCCTGCTCGCTGAACCAGAACCCGATGAGAAGGTACGAGCAGAGCCCCACGCCTTCCCAGCCGACGAACGTCACGGCCAGGTTCGCGCCGAGCACGAGCAGCAGCATGAAGAAGACGAAGAGGTTGAGGTACGCGAAGTACCTCGGATAGCCCGGGTCGTCCTGCATGTACCCGACGCTGAACACGTGGATCAGCGCGCCCACGCCCGTGATGACGAGGACCATCACCATCGACAACTGGTCGAGCTGCAACGCGGCGTCGAGCTGCAGGTCGCCCACCGGCATCCAGTGGAAGAGCGTGTTGACGTACGGGGCGTGGAGCTCCGCGCCCCGCATGGCCGCGAAGATCGCGACCGCGAGCCCGAACGCGAGCAGCAGGACGCCCGGGCCCACGAGGCTCGTGATGGCGGCGAACCGGTGCCGCGGAGGATGCCCGCCGGCGCCGTGCGCGCCGTGCGCGTCATCCGCCCCTCCATGCCCGTCGTCGTGCGCGTGGTCTTGCCCGTGGGCGTGCCCGTGATCGTCGGCCCCATGGCCGCCGGCCGACGGATCGGCGGGGCCCGGCTTCGCAGCGGCAGCGAACGCCAGCGCCCCGTTGACGATGAATCCGATCAACGGCAGCGCCGGCAGCCACCAGACGAACCTGGCGGCTGACTCGGCGAGCGGGTGGGCTTCTTGCAAGGTGGGGTTTCTCTCGGTCCGTGGCCGCGTCAGCCGCGCAGCAGATTGATGTCCTTGAGGTTGACCGACTTGAGGTGGCGGATGATCGCGAGCCCCACGGCGGCCTCGGCGGCGGCCACGGTCATAACGAAGATCACGAACACCTGCCCCGTGGCGCCGTACACGCGCGACAGCGCCACGAAGCTCAGGTTCACCGCGTTGAGCATCAGCTCCACGCACATGAACACGATGATGGCGTTGCGGCGAGTGAGCACGCCGACCACGCCCACCGTGAAGAGGGCCGCCGACAGCACGAGGGATTCAGCCAGCATCGGTCAGGCGCTCCGCTTCCGGGCGAGCGCCACCGCGCCGATGATCGCGACGAGGAGCAGCACGCTGGTGAGTTCGAAGGCGAGGAGGTACTCGCGGAACATCGGCGCGGCCACGGAGCCGATCACGCCGCCCGGCGACGCGACGACCTCGGCCGCGGGCCGCGCCGGCAGGACCACGCGCAGCCCGTACGCCTCGCGCGAGAGGGCCATCAGTTCCGCCACGAGCGCCAGCCCCGCCAGCCCCGCGGCGATCCGCCCCCACTTGCCGCGAATGTCGTTCAGCTCGGACGGGTGTCCGAGGTTGAGCAGCATCACGACGAACAGGAACACCACCATGATCGCACCCGCATACACCAGCACCTGCATCATCGCGACGAACTCGGCGTTCAGCATGACGTACAGGGCCGCGAGGGCCGCCATCACCACGACGAGCCACAGGGCGGCGGCCACCGGACTCTTGCGGGTCACGAACACGATCGACCCGGCGAGCGCGATCAGTCCGAAGAGGTAGAAGTGGAACGTGTAGAAGAGCGGCAGGAACTCGTTCGCCATCGGGCTACTCACCCTTCGGGTCGGCGGGATCCCACATCTCGCACACCGGGTGCTGCTGCTCGGTCAGGCGCTGCAGGTCGTACACGAATCGGTCGCGGGTGTACTCGGCGTTCTCGTAGTGGCGCCCCACGTGAATTGCCTCCTCCGGGCACACTTCCTGGCAATAGCCGCAGAAGATGCAGCGAAACTCGTCGATCTCGAACACCAGGGGGTACCGGTTCCCCTCCTCGTCCTCGCCCGGGACCAGCTTGATGCAGTTGGCCGGGCAGACCGTCGGGCAGAGGCCGCACGCGACGCACTTCGCCTTGCCGTCCTCGGTCGTGAGCATCCGGTGGGTCCCGCGCCAGCGCGGCGAGATGTCCCAGCGCTCCTCGGGATACTGCACCGTCACCTTGTGCGGGTCCACAAGGTGCTTGAATGTGAGCGCGAGCCCCTTCACCGTTGCCCGGACATAGCTCACTTCCTCGATCGGCCGCTCGACCACCTTCACCTTGATCGTCATCGCGTCTCCCCGCTGGCGATGGTGCTGCGCCCCGCGCTGGCCGCGCGCAGCCGCGCGACGCGCTCCTGCGCGAGCCGCGCATACGCCGGGCTCACCAGCCGTCCCTTGTCGAGCACGAACAGGATCACGCCCATCAGCACCAGGTTGATGCCGAACAGGATCGCGCCAAACACCGGCCCCCGCGCCATGCCCGAGGCGTCGAGCGCCAGTACCGTGCCCGCGACGATCACCACGTAGGCCAGCACGATCGGCAGCAGG
>JAYEKC010000324.1:0-2719 GCA_034716715.1 Gemmatimonadota bacterium
CGTGAACAGGTCCGCGCGCACGCCGGGGTGGATGACGGTCACGTGGTCGCGGGCGATGCCCCGGGCGACGAGGTCGTCGGCCGTGCTGCGCGAGATGGCCTGGAACGGCACGTCGCGGTACGCGAACGGGAGCGGCCGCTCGCTGAGCCAGACGGCCGAGGCGAGCGGCCACGGCAGCTCCTGGAACACGGTCCCGCCGAAGAGGTGGGGAACGCACGCCACGATCGGCGCAGCGGCACCCCACGCGGGCGTGTAGAGCGGCGCCTTGTTGATGTCCTCCACGATCACGTCGAACGGCCGGTGGGCGAACTCGCTCCTCCACCGCGCGAACACGCGCAGGGCGAAGGTCTGCCGCGTTCCCACGCGCACGACGTCGACTCCGCCCAGGCGCGCGGCCGGCGGGCAACCCGTCCAGCCGCCGCACAGCAACGTCACCTCGTGCCCGCGCGCGGCAAGCCGCTCGAAAATCTCGTGCAGGTGGATCTCGGCGCCGCCGGCGAGGGGATTCTCGCGGTCCTGCCAGTTGATGACGAGGATCCTCACGCGAGCGCACCCACGCGGCGGGCGTGCGCGTCGAGGACGCCGTTGACGAACGCCGCGGCCCGGGCCGTGCCGTACCGCTCGGCGAGCCGAACGCATTCCTGGATCACGACCTTCGGCGGCGTGCGCCCCTGGGCCAGCTCGGCCGCGCCGAGGCGCAGGACGCACCGCTCGATGGCGCCGAGTCGCTCAAGGCGCCAGTTGGTGGTCACCTCCCGCAGGGAGGCGTCGAGGTCGTCGAGGCCGGCCGCGATCCAGCGGATCAGGGCCGCGGCGAACGCGCGCTCGTCCGGCGGCACGGCGAGATCGTCCCAGACGAGTTCGGCGGCGCGCAGGAGGTCCACGTCGCGGCGGACGTCCCACGCATACAGCGCCTGCAGGGCGCGCGAGCGCCCCCGCGTCTCAACCCGATGTGCCATCGCCCGCGTCGTCGGCGTGGTCGGCGGCGGCGTCGAGCCCGGCGAACAGGTCGGCCATCTCGAGGGCGGCGAGGGCGGCGTCCCAGCCCTTGTTGCCGTGCGCCCCGCCGGAGCGGGCCTCGGCCTGGGCATCGTCGTTCGTGGTGATGACGCCGAACCCCACGGGCACGCCGTAATCGCGCTGCACGGCGGCCAGCCCCGTGGCCGCGGCGCCGGCGACGTAGTCGAAGTGCGGGGTCTCGCCGCGAATCACGGCCCCCACCGCGACGAGGGCGTCGTAGCGGCCGGACGCCACCAACCGCTCGGCCGCCGGCGGGAGTTCCCACGCGCCGGGCACCCACACCACGTCGATGTCCTCGAACTTCACGCCGTGCCGGACGAGGCATTCCACCGCCCCGTCGAGGAGCTTGGTGGTGATTTCCTCGTTGAAGCGGCTCACGCACACGGCGATCCGGCGCCCCGCGCCGGAGACGTTGCCCCTGAAGTCTGCCACTAGAGCGCCCGGAGGTGGCCGAGCTTCCGGCGCTTGGTCTCGATGTACCCCGCGTTCTCGCCCGACTCCGGCGCCACCAGCGGCACGCGGTCGCCCACCTGCAACCCGTACCCCTCGAGCCCGACGAGCTTCTTCGGGTTGTTGGTGAGCGGCCGGATGCCGGTGAGGCCGAGGTCGAGGAGGATCTGCGCGCCGATGCCGTAGTTGCGGAGGTCGGGCGCGAACCCGAGCCGCTCGTTGGCCTCCACGGTGTCGGCGCCGTCGTCCTGCAACTCGTATGCCTTGAGCTTGTTCAGGAGGCCGATGCCCCGACCCTCCTGGTCGAGGTAGACGATCACGCCGCGCCCCTCGGCCGCGATCATCTGCATGGCCGAGTGCAGCTGCCACCCGCAGTCGCAGCGGGCCGAATGGAAGACGTCGCCCGTGAGACACTTCGAGTGCATCCGCGTCAGCACGTCGTCGCCACCGGACACGTCGCCGAACACGAGGGCCACGTGCTCCCGGGTGTCCACGTCATTCGCGTAACCGAAGATCCGGAACTCGCCGAACTCGGTGGGGAGCCGGGCCTCGGCAACGCGGTGCACGAGGCGCTCCGTCCGGAGGCGGTGAGCCACGAGCTGGGCGACCGTGACGAACGTGAGCCCGTGCGCGGCCGAGAAGGCCTCGAGGTCCGGGCGCCGCGACGTGGTGCCGTCGTCGTTGAGGATCTCGCAGATCACGCCGGCCGGCTGGAGGCCCGCCAGGCGCATGAGGTCCACCGCCGCCTCGGTGTGCCCGACGCGCTGGAGCACGCCGCCGGGGCGCGCGCGCAGCGGGTGCACGTGGCCGGGGCGCCGGAGGTCGGCCGGCACGGCGGCCGGGTCGGCGGCGGCGCGGATGGTGGCGGCCCGGTCGGCGGCGCTGATGCCGGTGGTCACGCCGAACCGGGGCGCGGCGTCGATGGTCACGGTGTATGCCGTGCGCAGCGCATCCGTGTTCTCCACGCCCATCATCGGCAGGTCGAGCTGCTCGACCTTCCCTGGCGAGAGCGCGAGGCAGATCATGCCCTTCGCGCGCATCATGAAGTTGACCTTCTCCGGCGTCATGAACTCGGCCGCCGCGATCAGGTCGCCCTCGTTCTCCCGGTCCTCGTCGTCGGCAACGACGATGAACTTGCCCGCCTTCAGGTCCTCAATCGCCTGCTCAATGGTGCCAAACGGCATGCTTGCATCGGCGCCGGGGTGCGGCGCCGTCCTTGTTCAGAGTGGGTCCGGCGCGTACGCCCCGG
>JAYEKC010000325.1:0-2709 GCA_034716715.1 Gemmatimonadota bacterium
AGCGCCTTCGCCTCGTCGCAGAGCACGCGGAGCTGGTGTTCGGTGATCGTCGGCCCCGCGCCCACGCGCTGGCTCTTCGAAGCGAAGATCTTCACGAGGTCGGCGCCCTGCGCCTTGCGTAACCGCACCAGGGCCCGCAGCGAGTCGTCGGACGTCGCCGAATCCGGGGCGATCCACGCGAGCGAGGTGAGCACCCGCGGGCCCGGAAACCCGTGGTCACGGACGATGTCGCGGAGCGGCCGCTCGGTCGGGTCGCCCACCGACTGCACGGTGGTGAACCCGCCCATCAAGGTCGCCCACGCCGCATTGGCGATGCCAAGCGCGGCCTCCGGCACGGGCTCGCTGTCGGTGGCGATGCGGCCGCTCCGGTCGAAGTGCGAGTCGAGATGCACGTGCGTGTCGATCCAGCCGGGCAGCACGGTGTAGCCGCGGAGGTCGATCGTGCTCGCCCCGACGTTGGCCGGTGCGGCGAGCGACGTGATGCGCCCATTCGCGACCCCGATGCGCAGGTCGCGCAGCGCGTTGCCGCGGCCGTCCAGCGCGCGGTCGGCGATCAGCACGACGGGCGGAGGCGCGACGGGCGGAGGAACCGGCGCCACCTGCGCAGGCGCCGCACGCGGAACGACCACGAAGGCCGTCGTGAGTCCGGCCAACACCGCCACCGCCAACGCACACCGCCGTCGCCTGCGCCGCATCATCTGCACCTCCGGAAGTTGTTGCTATCGGCCGCCCTTCCGCGGCACGAGTTGGTCCGCCATGGCCGCGTGGTACACGTACGACGCCATCACCACCGCGTTCTTCATCAGGTCCATCGGCTGGATGGCGTCCACGGGGTCGAGGTTCGAGTGTCCGCCGCCGCCGGGGATATGGTCCTGCAGGAACTGGATGCCGGGGAGGCCGGCCTCATCGAACGCCACGTGGTCGGTGCTGCCAAGGCTCTGGTTCGACACCATGTTCATGCCGAAGTCGCGGAACGGCTCCATCCACGCACTGAGCATCGCGCGCGCCGCCTCGTTGCCCTGCAGGTACACGCCGCGGTACTGGCCGGCGTTGTAGTCCTGGTTGAAGTACACGGAGAACTTGTCGGCCGCCGGCTTGCCCGCCCCGCCCGCGGGGTTGCCGAAGTGCTCCTTCACGTACGCGCGCGAGCCGTACAGTCCCTGTTCCTCGCCCGACCACAGCGCGATCCGGATCGTGCGGCGCGGCCGTGCGCCGATGGCTTTCAGGATGCGCATCGCCTCCATCGCCACGGCCACGCCCGACGCGTTGTCGCTCGCGTTGCCGCTGCCGTGCCACGAGTCGAAGTGCGCGCCGAGCATCACCACCTCGTCGGCCTTGTCGGTGCCGGGAATCTCCGCCACCACGTTCTCGGCCTTGACCACCTGCGTCCCGATGGCGTTCCGAACCTCGGCTTCCACCTTCACGGGCACGCCCCGCTGGAGGATCCGGTACATCCGGTTGTAGTGCTCCGGGTTCACCGCGAGGACGGCCGGCGTGGCGAGGTCGCCGGCGCGCGACCAGCCATCCACCTTCGACGTGGGGCGCGAATATGCGCGGCACGCGCCGAGCCATCCGCTCTCGCACTGCAGCACCACGGCCACTCCCTCGGCCTTGTAGAAGTCCCACTTCTCGGCCGCCGTGAGGACATTGGGGTTCGGCACCGCGCGCGGCGGCGCCGGCCGCGGTGGGGTGATCACGACCTCCTGCAACCGGCGGAGGTCGTCGTCGGTGAGGCGCGGCACGCCGTTCGTGAGCCGGTCCAGGTCGATCGCCGCCGGCGGCGTGACGAGGACGGCCTTGCCCTTGAGCCTCCCGCGATACTTCTCGAGGTCCGGGCGCGCCACGAGGTCCACGATCATCGCGTCGGCCACGACCTTGCCGTCCGTGCCGGCCGTGTGGGCCACGGGGTAGGCCGTCATCGGCGAGTAGTCAGGCTCCAGCATGTGGAGCGACACGTACTCGTTGTCCCACGTGACGCCGTAGTCCATGTACGGTTCGCCGGCCACGTTGGCGAGCCCCATCCGGCCGAGCTCGGCCTTGAGCCATTGCTGCGCGCGCTGCATGTCGCGCGAGTTCGTGAGGCGCGCGCCGAGGACGTCGGCGATGTACGTCTCGTAGTCCATCACGTGCGAACGCTGCAGGCCTTCCTCGCGGATCTTCGCGACGGCGGCGGCATCCACGACCGGGCGTTCCTGGAAGGCCGCGACCGGCAGGAGGAGGGCAACGGCGAACAGGGCTCGCGTGGGGCGGCGCATGGGGTTTCTCCTGCAGGCGGGCAAGGTACACTGAATGACGCCGGGGCGCGCGGGACGCAGGGCGACCCTGGATGCCCGCGGTCCGGATCAGGCCCGGCGAACGTCGGCTTCGAAGTAGTCGGCGAGGGCGGCGGTGACGGCGGTCATGTCCTTCGTCTGTTCGTAGCGCCACCGCTGGCGCTCGGCGCTCGTTTCGCCGCCCGTCGACACGGCCCGGAGGTCGGCCACGTAGGGATCGTCGCCCTTCGTGAGGTACCCACCGGCAATCAGGTCGTCGAGCTCGCGGCCGAGCAGCTCGCGCGCGTGCGTGGTGCCGCCGTCGGTGTCGGTGACGAGGGCCGCCTCCATCCCGTGGCGGGCCGCCCGCCACTTGTTTTCGCGGAGGAGCCAGATCGGGGGCATGCCGCGCGCCTTCCCGGCCTTGATGCGGTCGCCGGCGCGGCGGGCCATCGCC
>JAYEKC010000326.1:0-2706 GCA_034716715.1 Gemmatimonadota bacterium
CAATAGTTGCGCTCCATCGCCTGCACCACCTGGTCGTGCGTCGGCTTGGGGTTCTGCTGGAGCAGCGCGTGACCCGTCACGATCATCCCGCTCGTGCAGTATCCGCACTGAAAGCCGAGGTGGTCGAGGAAGGCCTCCTGCACCGGCTGGAGCCGGTCACCGTCGGCGAGCCCTTCTATGGTGGTGACCTTCTTGCCGGCCACGGTGCCGAGGTTGGTGATGCAGGAGCGGGTGGCCTTGCCGTCCACCATCACGGTGCAGGCGCCGCACGAGCCGATGCCGCAGCCGAATTTGCTGCCGGTGAGGCCGAGGTCGTCGCGCAGCACCCAGAGCAGGCGCCGGTCCTCGGCGGTGTTGAGCGTGGTGGGCTGGCCGTTCAGGGTGAACGAGATGGCGGGCATTATGCAGCGCCTCCGCGGCTGGAGCCTGTCGCAGACTATGCCGCGGCGGCGCCGGGCGCCACCCCGCACCACCACGCCGGCTACTCCGCGCTGCGGCCCCGCACGAGCTCGGAAACCACCGTTCGGACCTGGTCGGCGTCGTAGCCGCGGCGGGCGAGGAACGCGGTGAGGCGGCGGGCCGCGACGTCGGGTGCGAGCCCCCGGAGCGTGCGCATCTTCCTCGCCGCGATGGCCGCGAGGCCCGCGGCCTCGTCCACGCCCTCGTCCTCGAGCACGGCAGCGACGGCGGCGTCGGCGACCTCGCGGGCGACGCCCCGCCTCGCCAGCTCGGCGAGGACGCGCCGCCGGCTCACCTTCCGGTCCACGAGCCGCGAGCGCGCGAACGACTCGGCGAACTTCGCGTCGTCGAGGAGGCCGCTGGCGGTGAGCCGCTCGATGGCCTCGGCGATTTCGTCCGCCGGGTAGCCACGCTCACGCAGCCAGCGGGCGAGCTCGGTGGTGGAGCGGGCGCGACGTGCCAGCGCGTCGAGGCTGCGGGAAAAGGCGGGCATCGGGGGAGCGGGGGATCGGGAAGGGTGAGTGCGGGAAGAACGGGAACAGTTGAGACATTCAGGTGCGGGGTGGGGGGCGCCGATCGACGCGGACCCTTCGGATGCGGAGCCCGCCGATGCCGGCCCCGTGGGCTCCCGCAGTAGCACCTCCCGCCCTCCCCGTCGTTCCCGCCGTTCCCTTCCCGATCCCCCGCTCCCCCTTCCCCGCAGTTCCCGTCGTTAAGTGCGCCGCCGGCCATCCTGCTTGAGGATCGTCGGGGATTCCGGGCCCCAACTCACCTCGCGACAGAACAACCGGCGGCGCGACCATCGCGTGCGTGTTCCCTACTCTTCGGCTGCCTCCGACTCGGACGCTGCCTGGGCCTTGATGCCCAGCACACCCTTCACTTTCTCCTCCACCTCGGCTTGCACGGCCGGATTGTCCTTCAGGAACAGCTTGGCGTTCTCGCGTCCCTGCCCGATGCGCTGGCCGTTGTAGCTGTACCACGCGCCCGACTTCTCGATGATCCCGCTCTCGGCGCCAATGTCCACCAGCAGCGAGGTGTGCGAGATGCCCTCGGCGTACATGATGTCGAACTCCGCCTGCTTGAACGGCGGGGCGACCTTGTTCTTCACGACCTTCACGCGGACGTGCGAACCGATCACGTCCTCCTTCTCCTTCACCGGGCCGATGCGCCGGATGTCGAGGCGCAGTGAGGCGTAGAACTTCAGCGCCTTGCCGCCCGTCGTCGTTTCCGGGTTGCCGAACATCACGCCGATCTTCTCGCGCAGCTGGTTGATGAAGATCACGGAACACTTGGAGCGGGCGATGGCGCCGGTGAGCTTGCGCAGCGCCTGGCTCATCAGCCGCGCCTGCAGGCCCACGTGCGAATCGCCCATCTCGCCCTCGATCTCCGCCTTGGGCACCAGCGCGGCCACCGAGTCCACCACGATCACGTCCACGGCGCCGGAGCGCACGAGGATCTCGCAGATCTCCAGGGCCTGCTCGCCGGTGTCCGGCTGCGACACGAGCAGCTTCTCCACGTCCACGCCGAGCTTGCCGGCGTAGTCCGTGTCGAGGGCGTGCTCGGCGTCGATGAAGGCCGCCGTGCCGCCGGCCTTCTGCGCGTTGGCCACCACGTGGAGGCACAGCGTGGTCTTGCCGGAACTCTCGGGCCCGTAGATCTCGGTCACGCGGCCGCGCGGGATGCCGCCCACGCCGATGGCGGCGTCGAGGTTGATGGCGCCCGTCGGGATGGACTCGACGCGCACCTTCGGGGCGTCGGCGCCCAGCTTCATGATCGCGCCCCGACCGTACGACTTCTCGATCTGCGCGATCGCGAGGTTCAGGGCCTTCTTCTTTTCGTCCTGCGCGGCGGAAACGCCCATTGCTGCCTCGAAAAGATCCTGCCTGTGGTGGCGCCTCGCAGCGCCCGTGGAGGGAATCTACCCTTGGGTCAAAGGGGGTGCGGACGCACCGTGGAACTTCTGCAGCGAACGCCGAACGGCGCCCGAAGAAACTACGAAGGATCGAGACTTGATGCAAGCCACCACCCCTCAAACGGCACGAACGAACTACATCACATACAATGACTTAGGCCGTTATCAACATTCACCGTAAGTCGTTGATGCCGCAGGGGTTCCGTTCGGCCTTTCTCCGTATCCCTCGCGCCCTGCGGCCCGAGGTGCGCGCGAGGTGTAGCGAATCACGCCACCGATGCCTCGAACGCGGCCGCAACATGGCGAACGTAGACCTTTCGGTCCTTGAGCAGCAC
>JAYEKC010000327.1:0-2698 GCA_034716715.1 Gemmatimonadota bacterium
CGAGCGAAAGATAACGATCCGGTCCACGACCCGTGCCCGGAGGAAGGCCTTCGCAAGCGTCGGCCCTCCCTCAACGAGAACGGACCGAACCTCATGCCGGGCAAGTATTTGCAGGGCCGCCCGGACGCCCCTGGCCCGAAAGACCTCCACCCCCGCGCGGAACAGCGCGTACACCCGCCTCTGATCGGGCCGAGTCGCCATCACCACGGTCGGGATTTCCCTCGCGCCGCCGACGAGCCGAAGGCGCAGGGGGAGCCGGGCCGTCCGGTCGAAGACCACACGCACGGGGGGAATGCGCGGGGGTGCCCCGTGACGCACCGTCAGCAGGGGGTCGTCCGCCACTGCGGTGCCACGACCGACTGCAATCGCCTCCACGCCGGCCCGCATCCTATGCACCTCGCGGTCGGCGCGGGGGCCCGTGATGCGGACCGGCTTCCCCCGCGCGGGGGCGACCGCGCCGTCGGCCGCGACCGCCAGCTTGAGGGTGACCCAAGGCAGGCCGGGCCGTTCGAAGGCCGCGAAGAACGGCGCGTTGAGTTCCCGCGCCGCGTCAGCCTCGACCCCGAACTCGACGGCGACGCCCGCCCGGCGGAGCCGCGCCGCCCCGCCGCGGGCGCCCGGATTGGGGTCGCGCGTTGCACAGACGACGCGCCGCACCCCGGCGGCAACGAGGGCGTCTGTGCACGGCGGCGTCTTGCCCCAGTGCGCACAGGGCTCGAGGGTCACGTACACGGTGCTCCCGCGGGCCCGCTTGCCCGCGGCCCGCAGCGCGACGACCTCGGCGTGGGGGCCGCCGTACCTGGCGTGCCACCCCTCGCCCACGACGCGGCCGCCGCGAACGACGACGGCGCCGACCATAGGGTTCGGCGCCGTCTGCCCCCAGCCGCGGCGGGCGAGGGCGAGCGCGCGTCGCATGAACGCGCGGTCGCCCTCCGCGCCGCGGCGCGCGGTTGCCTTGCTAGAACGCGATGCGGAGCCCAAGCGAGCCGTAGGTCTTGCCCTCGTCCGCCGGCTTCGTGAACGAGTTGAATGACGCCGGAAGCGACCCGCCGCTCACCTGCCCCAGCTCGCCGACCACCTTGAACACGAACAGGTTCACCATCGCGCCCACGAACATGTTCGTGCGCGTCATGCTGATGCTCGCGTTGCCGGTCGCCTGCTGGCCGCTGACGTTCGCCGAGATGCCGGCCGAGCCCTTGTAGGTGTCCTGGCCGAGGCCGGCCTGGAGGCCGAGGATGAAGAGGTTCTTCGCGGCGACGATGCGCCACGCGCTCGTCTTGACCGTGAAGTCGTTGAGCGCAAAGGTGCCGCTGGCGCCCGAGCCCCCGCTCGACGACCCCGAGAGGGTCACGGTGGGCAGGTCGCGCTCGAGGAAGCTCACGTACACGCCCGGCGTGACGAGCGATTCGTCGAGGACGCCCACGCGGAGTCCGTAGCCGAGCTTGAGGTTGCCGTTCGTGGCCTTGATCGAGAAGTCGTTGCCGCTCCCCTCGATGTCCGGCACGTAGAGCGCGCTCACGAGCAGGTCCACGCCGCCGATGTGCGTGGCGCCGAGCGACCAGCCCTTGGTCAAACCCACGGCCGCGTCGACGCCGACGCCGGGCACGACCTGGTCCTTCACCTGGTACTGCTGCGGCTGGCCGTCGGTGCGGAAGCCGTTGTCACCGATCTGCGGGAACGCGCCGTTGAGGATGCCCGTGGCGCGGATGCTGAGCGCGAACCGTCCCAGGCCACCGAGGGCGCCGCTCTGGCCGAGGGTGCTGCTGCCGCCGGCAATGGCCGTGGCGAGTTGCGGCGTCATGTAGTTGATGAGGTCCTGCGACGCATAGCACGCCTGCTTCACGGCGGTCGCAGCACTGGCGCACTGGGCGCCGGCCGGGGCCGCGACCGCAGCCGCGGCGACGATGGCAACAAACACGCGAACCTTCATATGATGGCCTCCATTCAGGTCAGGACAACACGGCCGGAACCGGCCGTCAACCGTCCAATTTCCCAGGCGGCCACGCCGGCTTTCCGTGCGCTGGCGCACACGGCTTCGGCGCCAGCTTCATCGGAGGCGACGATCATCCCGACACCCATGTTGAAGGCGCGGAACATCTCGTCGTCCGGCACACCGCCTGCATCCTGAAGGACGCGGAATACCCCCGGAACGTCCCATGAAGCCGTGTTAATCCGGGCGTCAGCACCGTCGGGCAGCGACCGGTCCATGTTCCCGGGAATCCCGCCGCCGGTGATGTGGGCCATCGCGTGCACGTGTCCAAGCACCGGCTTGAGCACACTGAGGTACGACCGGTGCACGGCGAGCAGGACGTCGGCGACGGATTTCCCGCCAGCGCCCGGGAAGGCGTCGTGGGGACCGAGGCGCAGGCGCTCATTCACGATGCGCCGCGCCAGCGAGTACCCGTTCGTGTGGAGGCCGGTGCTGGCGAGGCCGACGAGCACGTCGCCGACCTTCGCCCCCTGCCGCGAGATGACCCGGGCTTCCTCGACAGCACCGACGATGAACCCGGCGAGGTCGTAGTCCGGCGGCGTGTACAGGCCGGGCATCTCGGCCGTCTCGCCGCCGACGAGTGCACATCCATTCTCGCGGCAACCGGTGGCGACGCCCCGCACCACGGCCTCGAGCGTCGCGGGCACCAGCGCCCCGAACGCGACGTAGTCCAGGAAGAACAACGGCTCGGCACCCTGGACGAGGATG
>JAYEKC010000328.1:0-2697 GCA_034716715.1 Gemmatimonadota bacterium
GTTCCGCTCGCAGGTGCACCGGCGCGTCGTGGGCAACAGCGGCACCGCGCTCTACGGGCGCATGGACGTGGATGAGCTCGCGACCCCCGGCTACGCGACGCTCGCGCCGGCGACGCGCACCAAGCTCTCGACGCTGAACAAGGGCGAGTTGATGGTGCGGCACCCGCACTTCGCGCAGCCCGTGTTCGTCCACTTCCCGCGTCCCGCCGTGCTGTCGGGGCGGGAGGGGGTGGAGCGATTCCCCGCGGCCGCGGAGCCCACGCTCGAGGAGGCCGTGGTGCGCGCGCTCCGGCCGCTCGACCGCGCGATCACGCTCGAATGGGTGAAGGAGGCCATCGCGCTGGCCGAAGAGGACGAGGTGCTGCGCGCGCGCAACCGCACGCTGCAGGTGCGGCCCGACGACGTGAAGGCGTTTTTCCGCGCGCAGCTCCGCCGGCGCGTGCAGGCCGAGACCGTCGCGCCACGCCCGCGCCCGGCCATCCGCACCAGCCCGGGCGACGACCCGTACGCGTTCTAGCGGACACCGGCGATGCGCCTCGTGCACTTCTCCGACGTCCACCTGGGATTCCGCCAGTTCCAGCGCGTCACGCCGGCGGGGATCAACCAGCGCGAGGCCGACGTCGCGAAGTCGTTCGCGAACGCCATCGAGAAGACCATCTCGCTCGCCCCCGACCTCGTGCTCGTGGCCGGCGACGTGTTCCACACGGTGCGGCCCACCAACCCCGCCATCCTGCACGCCTTCGCCCAGTTCGCGCGACTCGCGCGCGAGCTGCCCCAGGCGATCGTCGTGATCGTCGCCGGCAACCACGACATCCCGCGGTCGAGCGAGTCCACGTGCATCCTGCGCCTGTTCCGGCAACTCGGGATCCGCGTGGTGGACGGCTCGGCGCCGGACGCGGACGCCGTGCCGGCGCAGCGCCTCCGGTTCCCGGACCACGACCTCTCCATCCTCGCAGTGCCCGAAATTTCCGGCCAGAACCTCGACTGGTCGCCCGACCCCGGATTCGCGCGGAACGTGCTGCTGACCCACGCGCAGGCCGAGGGGCTCTACCCGTCCGACCAGGCGCCGGACGACCCGGGATCGCTCGAGGTCCCGAAGGCGGTGTACGAATCGGACGCGTGGGATTACATCGCGCTCGGGCACTACCACGTGTACCGGCGCATGGGGCCCAATGCGTACTACAGCGGCGCGCTCGACTACGCGAGTTCGAGCTTCTGGAGCGAGGTCGCGGAACAGAAGTCGCAGAAGCTGCCGGGGAAGGGCATCATCGAGCGCGACCTGGCCACCGGGAAGCAGACGTTCCATCCGCTGCCGGTGGTGCGCGAGTTC
Organism: Gemmatimonadota bacterium; assembly: GCA_034716715.1. Lineage (GTDB taxonomy): Bacteria > Gemmatimonadota > Gemmatimonadetes > Gemmatimonadales > Gemmatimonadaceae > Fen-1231. The sequence continues at coordinate 1,331 of JAYEKC010000328.1, forward strand.
GCGGACCTCCCGCCCGTCGACGGCCGCGGCCTCGCCGCGGCGGACCTCGACGCCGCCATCGGCGCGGCCATCGCGCGCGTGCCGGGCGGGATCGACGGCAAGGTGGTGCGCCTCGTCGCGCGGAACGTGCCGCGCCACGTGGTGCGTGAGCTCGACCACAAGGCGTTGCGCGACCTCCAGCGGCGCGCGCTGCACTTCCACCTCGACACGCGGCGGCCCGAGGTGATCCGCCACGAGGGCAGCGGCGCGCCGGGCCGCCGGCCGTCCCTCGCCGACACGCTGCGCGAGAGCCTCCGGAGCCGGGAACTGCCGCCCGACATCGACCGCGAGCGGCTCATCGCGCTCGGGATGCAGTACCTCGCGGAGGCCGAACACGAGGGCGCCCTGCGCGGACTCCCGGCGCCGGCGGAAGGCGCGTGAAGCTCAACCGGCTGCGCCTGGTGAACTTCCGCCAGCACGAGGACTCGGACCTGATGTTCGAGGCCGGCATCACCGGCATCATCGGGCCGAACGGCGCCGGCAAGTCCACGCTGCTCGAGGCCATTGCCTGGGCCCTGTACGGCGGCGACACCGCCCGCGGCGGCAAGGATTCGATCCGGTTCGCCCGCGCGGCGGCGCGCTCGCAGGTGCGCGTGGAGCTGGACTTCGACCTCGCGGGCCACCGGTACCGGGTGGTGCGCGGCCTTTCCGTGGCCGAGTTGTACGTGGATGGTGGCGAGCAGCCCATTGCCAACTCCGCGACCGCCGTGGGCGAGATGCTGCAGCGCCGGCTCGGGATGACGCGGAACGAGTTCTTCAACACGTACTTCACGGGCCAGAAGGAACTCGCCGTCCTGGCGGCGCACTCGGCCACCGAGCGGGCGCAGTTCCTCTCGCGCGTGCTGGGGTACGAGCGGCTGCGGGTGGCGCAGGAGCTGGCCGACCAGCGCCGCCGCGACCTGCGCAACGAGATCGCCGGCATGCGGAGCGGCATGCCCGACCCGTCGGCCCTCGAGGCGGACGAGTCGGAGGCGTCGCGCGCGGCCGAATCGGCGCGGTCGCGCCTCGCCGACGCCGAGATCGAGCGGTCGCGCGTGCAGGCGCAGCTCGACGCGCTGGCGCCGCGGTGGGAGGAGGCGCAGCGGCAGCGCGATGAGCGGCAGCAGCTCGAGGCCGACGTCCGCGTGACGGAGATCGAGCTCGCCGCGCAGCGCCGGAACGTGGAACGCCTCACCGCCGAGCTCCGGCACGTGGACGAGGCCCGCGTGGCGCTGGCGCCACTCTCCGAGCAGCTCGCGCCGTTCAACGAGATCGGGCAGGAGCTCTCGCGCCTGCGCGACCTCGCGGCGCACGACGGTCGGCGGCGCGCGCTGCTCGAGCAGGAGGCG
>JAYEKC010000329.1:0-2695 GCA_034716715.1 Gemmatimonadota bacterium
CCCGCAAGAGTCCCCGAAGACGACAATGGAATCCCGGGACCACGGCATATACCCTTGTGCCTGAACCTCGACGCGGAACGATCCCGCTTCGTCGAACGCGAGGTACATGTGCACCGGTCCGCTTCTGTTCGCGGCGGCGACTCGTGACGAATCGCTGTAGCCGTCGCGACTCGCTATCGCGAGAATGGCTGCGTCCGGCCCGACGCCACGTATCGCGTCAACCACCGCTACGTCGATGGCCGCGATTGAGTCCGGGAGGCACACCGAGGAGGTTGGGGAAGTGTGTTGGCATCCGGACAGCATGGTGGCACCCACGACCATACCGGCCAGCCGTCTTCGGAGTTTCACTGCACGCCGCTTCGTCCGCACTCCTGCGACTAACATCGGCCCGTGCAGCCCGTAGTGAAATAAACAAAGTTGCTTTGCGCCGAACGGGTCGCTTTGCCGAGCGCGTACACACTGTACCGGACCCATGTTCCACTGCTCGGTTGAGTGCCGCCGGTGTAGCCCGTTGCGTATAAGGTCGTGATCGTCATTGACGTTCCGGTCGTGGTCCCCACAGGATATGTTGTCGAGCTTCCGCTTCCCTCGCCCTCTGCCCCGTACACCTGATACTTTTCTGCGCCAGTCACGGATCCCCAACTCAGCACTTGGGATCCCCCCGTTCCCACTGACCCCGAAAGACTTGGCGTCGATAGCGTGATCGGGACTGTAACACTGAGCGATCCGCCAATATCGCTGGCGATCCGGCCATACGGACTGAAGTAGGACAGAGTATCCGAGGCGTAGCCAGCAAATATCAGGCCGGCGAAGTCGACAAGGTCAGCCATGCCGCCTCCGCTCCCTGGCGAGCCCCCGAAAGCAAACACGGGACTTCCGCTATCTCCGCCATCGACATGAACGGTGGCGACCATTGAGCACGTGATGAACATCAAGTTTGGGGACGTTCCATAAAACCCGTCGACGCAAGTATTCGTGACGTATCCATAGGTCCAGCCGGTCCGCATGCCAACCTTGTTCACCTCCATCCCCGTTGTCGGCGTAACCGTGTTACTGACATAGAAGTACGGATTGCTCGCGTCCCATGTCTTCGACCCATCGGCGAGTGTGTACGTGGCCGGACCGGCGCGCGAGGCAGTGCGCGCAATCATGCCGGTGTAGTAGAGAATGCCCGACTCCAGCCCGAACAAGGCCGCGTCACTTCCTCGACATGGATATCCGTAGCAGCTTGTTCCTGGCGGGTCAACCGTCTCATGACCGATGCGCCGGCCGGGCGACGTCGTTGTGGCCTGCTCAATCGAGTCGCCATCGTACGAAAAGAGCGTCTCGGAGCAGTGCGAGTTTGAAAGTACCGAGGGCGCAGAATTGTAAAGCGCTATGACGCCGATTGTGCAGGCATGGCCCTGCCGCTCCATTTGTATTCCGCCCGTAATGGTGTCGACGGTGCTCTGGATGGTCGATCCGAACCGACGCCGGTAGCTTCCTTTTGCGATGGCGAGACGAGGAATCGTCGCCTCACGGTATGCGATCGCGTTAGTATCCAGACCCAAGGCGGCGATGTCCGCCGGCAGCGTCTCGCGGATGTACGACGCGTTCAGGCGGTCGATCCCCAGTTCAACTCGATTCGTTTGCTCGTTTAGGTCAAGCATCACGATGCGCTGCGACGCAAGCAAGTGCTCGTGGATGGCATCACGAATGACGGCGAGCTCGCCGAACGTGAACCTTCCGTCTTCCGTCACAATGGATGCCGCTCTCGACTTCCCCGTTACAACACGTCCTGTGGAGACCATGGTCAGGACTGCGGACCGCGCTGCATTCGCGTCAGCCACATCCTTCACGACCACATGTATGGTTCCCGTTGCATCGAGATAGAACCCGGCAGAACTTGGAGCGGCCGCGGCAAGCTCGGCGAATGCAGCTTCTTCGGGTCGCACGGCCTTGGGCCAGGGACCCTTGACCGCTTCCTGTGCTGAATGAGCGAAGGGGGACCGTAGCGCAATGGGGTTGTCGTCTCGCATGCACGCGAGAACCAGGAGTAGTGTGCCGCCTGCAGCAGGGAGCAAAGGTTTCCTGCGCACATCGACCTCCGGCCTTAGGGCAGGGTTGAAGGCCCACGATAGCTGTCGGCCGCGCTGGACATCAACCGCAGAATCCCCACGACTGCGACACATTCCACGGCGCGGCCAGTCGCATGATCGGACCTACCTCGCCACCCCGTCGGCCCAGTGTCGCCAACGGGCAGCGCTTTGCGCGCACCGCCCGCCGCAGGAGTCGCTTCAGGGACGGCGCGTCACTGAGCGGCGCAACGCGGCCACAAATGCGGTCGCTGGCGACCCGCGGATTTCCGCCGGCGTCGCGGCGCCGAGCGCCGCAAGCCGTCGCTCAACGGTTCGTCGAGACCCAAGGCCGTAGCGGTTGGCTACTGCGTCAACCGACCGCCCGTCGCGCAGGTCGTAGAAAGCCCGGCTGAGCCGCGCGACATCGAGGAGGTCGTGAGGCGTTGCGAGACCCGCAACGACGTAGCGGGTCCGAAGGGTATTCTCCGAGACGCGCGCGATGCGCGCGAGGGCGCCGACATCCCCCGGAACGGGCCGCGCCGCGAAGAGCCCAAGGGTTGCTCCGCGCACCTCGTGTTCGAACCGCGACGTGAGCGGAGCGATCGCGGCAAGCAGGTGGGCGGCGACGGTCTCCTCGT
>JAYEKC010000330.1:0-2692 GCA_034716715.1 Gemmatimonadota bacterium
GCAAGTGCACCGGGAGCCGTGCAGGCCGCGGCATTCACGCCGGTACGCCGGACAATCCCGTCGACCACGGCCTGCCGCACCGCGCGGGCGCCCTCCACGCCACCGATGGCAGCCGCCGCGGCGATGCGCTGCGCCGGAGTGGGCGCGGGACGCGGCTTCCGGGGACGCCGCACCACGATCGCGACAAAGGCCAGGAGCGGAGCGACCACCGCGAGGGCGACTGCGCCGACGCTTCGTCCCAGCGCGCCCGGCGCTTCGGCGCCGAGCGCCGGCAGGATCGGCGGGGGTGGCGGCGCCGGCGACGAGGTGACCGGGACCGCTGCCGCGGCCACGTCGCCGGCAGCCACGCGCACCGAGATTGGCGCCGTGGTGGCCACCTCGTAGCGGCGCGTCCTCGCGTTGAAGTAGGCGTAGCGCACCGATGGCACCGTGCGCGCTCCCTGCATCGCCGGGGTCACGAGCCAATCGAATTCCTTCCAGCCTCCGAGGAGCGGCGGCGTGGAATCGAGCACCACGCGCTCGTCGGCGTTCACCACGCTCGCCCACGGCACGTCGAGGCGCGGCCGCGGCAGCAACGTGACGTTCCCCTGCCCCTCGACGCGCACGGTGAGCACGAACGGGTCTCCCGCACGCCCGCGCGCCGTGTCGATGCGGGCGGTGGCGCGCCAGGATCCCACGGCCCCCGCCCAGTCCGGGGGCCGGCCCGCGTCGGGCGGCTCGATGGCGACCAGCGTGACCGCCTCGGACCGGAGCGTGTAGCTCTCCTCGCGGCTGAAGAAGCTCGACGTCTGCGGCAGCGAGTAGGTGAGTCGCGCCTCGGGAATCGGGTATCGCCCGGGCGTGAGGGCGAAGAGCGCGCGCCGAAAGACGTGCGTCTCGTAGGGACGTCCGCCGATGGTGGCCGATTGCGGCCCGGCATCGCGGTCGCGGAGGTCGTAGGACAGGAGCGAACGCGTCTCCGGCGGCTGGAACTCGGGGTTGCGCCTGATGCGCTGCCGGGTGTCCTGGTCCAGGAACACGCCCAGCTGGTACGTGGCCTGTTGCCCCACATACACGGTGTCGGGAACGACCATCGCGTGGAAATCCACACCACGCGCCGGGTCGACCCGCGTGCGCGTGACGATTTCCGCCGGCGGGCGTTGTGGCGCCGCCTGCAACGCCAACGCGGCGACGATCGCCGCGCCTACCATCCCTTGCCTCCAGGGGGGCGCTGCACGCGGTTGCCCGCCTGCTTCTGGGCCTGTGTCTCGCGTTCCTCGCGCGCAGCCGCGGCGAGCAGTTGCTCCGCCTGCTGTCGCGACATCGGCTGCTCTTCCTGCTGCCGCGCGGCCGACTGGCGCGGCGCACTTTGCGGATCGTTGCGCGATCCGCCGCCGCTGCCCTGCCGCCGCGCGCGCAGCGCCAACTCGTAATTCCACTTCGCGTCCGCGTCGCCAGGCGTCTCGAGCAGCAGGGCGCGATACGCGGCGATGGCGCCGTCTGCGGCCTGCTGACGGTCGGGCGTGTCGGCGCGGAGCGCTCGCCGCAGCCGCGCGAGGCCGAGGTTGAAGAGTGACGGCCGGCGCACCCGGCTTTCGGGACTGGCCGCCGACCGCTCCAGCGCCTGTTCGGCCGTCTCGAGGGAGTCGGCGGCGAGCAGCGCGGTGCCGAGGTCGTAGAGCGTGGCGAGCCGCTGGTCGCCGCGGTCGATGGCCTGCCGCCACCGCGCCGCCGCGTCGCCGAAGCGCCCCTCGCGATACAGTGCCTGCGGGTCCTGGGCGTGCGCGGGCGCACCAAGCGCCGCGAGCATGACGGCCGGGACCGCGAACCGGAGGAGGCGCCGCATCCGGTTCCAGTTGCCGCCGTCGGCGCGCCACGCGTCGAGCAGGAGCAGCAGCATGGCGGGCACGAGGAACCACGCCACGCGCAGGGGGCGCGACAGCCCCTCCTCGACCTCGCGCTGCTCGGCGTCGAGGCGGGCCAGCGCGCGGGCGATGCGCCCGCCGCGGTCACCCTCGGTGGCGGCGATGAACTCCCCGCCGGACGCCTCGGCCACCTCCCGCAGGAGCGTCGGGGCGTACTTCGTCGCGACGACCTGCCCCTCGTCGTCGCGCAGGGCCCGCACTTCCCCACCCTCCTGCACGGGAATGGTCGTGCCGTCCTCCGTCCCGAAGCCGACGGTGATGATCGCGATCCCGGCCCTGCGCGCCGCCTGCGCGGCCGCGATGGAGGCCTCGCGGTCGTCGAACGCCTCGCCGTCGCTGAGGATCACGAGCGCCCGGCTCGCCGACCCGGTCGCGGCCGAGAGCAGTTGCGTGCCCTGGATGATCGTCGGGGCGAGGGCCGTGCCTGCAAGGCCGACGACGTTCGGGTCGAAGTTGTCGAGGTACAGCTCGATGGCGCCGTTGTCGGTGGTGAGCGGCGTGAGGATGTAGCTGCGGCCGGCGAAGGCGATGAGCGCGTTGCGGTCGCCGGGCGACGAAGCGCGGTAGCGGCGCACTTCCTGCCGCATGCGCTGCAGCCGGCTCGGGCGCTCGTCCTCCGCGAGCATGGACAGCGACGCGTCCATGGCGATGGCGACGTCCACGCCGCGGGTGCGCACGACGGTCGTTCCCTCGCCCCAGCGCGGCCCGGCGAAGCCCAGCGTTGCCAGGGCGAGTGCCGCGCCGATGCGCACGGCCCGCGCCACCGGCGCGCGCGCCGCGGCGGCCGG
>JAYEKC010000331.1:0-2663 GCA_034716715.1 Gemmatimonadota bacterium
TAGGCGTGGGCGAACGCGAGCACCTGCGCGTCGGTGTTCGGCAGCCCGACGAACGACACGTTGAGCGCCGGCATCCCGTCCGCCCCGAACCCCGCGGGTACGCTCACCTCGGGCAGGCCGAGCCAGTTGCCGTAGCCGAGCGGCGTGCGGACGTCGGGCCACTTGTCCACGGCGCGCGGTGCGGCGAATGGCATCGTCGGGTACACCATCGCCCGCACGCCCGCCGCGCGCATCGCAGCCTCGAGCCGCGCCACCACCGCGGCGCGTGAGCGGGCGAACGACCGGCCGGCGGGGTCGTTCACCATCGGGCGGTCGAGCAGCGGCGCGCACTCCTCGTACGTCTTCGGCAGTACGTCGTAAAAGTGCTGGTACGCCGCGTACCCGCGCGCGATCGCGGCGCGCGGGTCGGCCGTGCGTCCCGCGAAGTAGAGCAGCAGCGCGTTGGCCGTGGGCGGCGGCGAGTCGGCGTCCACGGCCACGTCGCCGCGCGCCCTGGCCTCCTCGGCGAACAGGTCGCGATAGTTCACACGCGTCACCGGCGCGTCGAACGCGTCCACCACCGCGCCCGCGGCGCGAAGGTCGGCCAGCGCGCGGTCCCACGTGGCAATCGCCTCGGCGCTCATCTGCGCGCGCGGCGCGTGCACGTCAATCACGCCGAGTCGCGCGCCGGCGAGGGTGTCGTCGGCGAGGCGAGCGAGCGGCGTGCCGTCGAACGCGCCACTGAGCGCGAGTGGGTCGCTTGCGTCGGCGCCGGCGATGGCGGCGAGCATCAGCGCCGCGTCGGCCACGTGGCGGGCGAGCGGGCCGTGCGTGTCGAGGTACGGCCACGTGGGAATCACGCCGTTCCGCGGCACCAGGCCGAACGTCGGCTTCATCCCCACGACGCCGGTGAACTGCGCCGGGATGCGATTCGAGCCGCCGTCGTCGGTACCGAGGGCGCAAAACGCCATGCCGCCCGCCACGGCCACCCCCGATCCGGCGCTCGACCCCCCAGGCGTCTTGGTGCCCGTGGGGTCGTGCGGATTGAGCACCTGGCCGGTGTGGCTGCTCGTGCCGTTGCCGTGGTAGGCGAAGTCGTCGGCGGCGGTCTTGCCGAGGATGATGGCCCCGGCCGCGCGCAGGCGCTGCACCTCGAGCGCGTCGCGCCGCACCGCGTCCGGGAAGAGCCGCGCCCATTCGGCACTGGAGCCCGTGGTGGGAAGGCCATTCATGTCGTAGATGGCCTTGGCAAACACCGGCACGCCGTCGAGCGGGCCCCTGGCTTGCCCCGCCCGGCGGCGCGCATCGGCCGCGCGCGCGTCGTCCATGGCCGTGCCGGCCAGCGCGTCGATCGCGCGCCATGCGCGCCCCTTCGTGGCGCACCGCTCCAGCGCGCGCGCGGTGACCTCGGTCGCGGTCCAGTCGCCGCGGGCGAGCCCCGCCGCGTACTCGGCGACGGTGCCATCGAGCGGGTCGATCGCCGGACGGCGCCACGGACCGCCATCGAGGCCGCGCGCGCCCTCCCATCGCTTAAATGAAGGAAGGGCGGCGAGGGCGGCGAGCTGCGCGAGGGCTTCGCGGCGGGTCGGCACGCCCTGATGCTGGCGCGGGCGAGTCGGCGGCGCAACTCGAGCTGCGGGCGCCCCGCGACGAGCGATGTTACCGGCCGTTGCCCGTGGTCGCGTGCGCGAGCGCCGAGGGCGCCAGCCTGCTCACGATCGCCGGCGCCTCGCGCACGAGCGCGTCGTTCGTGAGCGCCTCCACCATGAACAGGGCGAAATCCGTGCGCCGCGTGCGGTTACTCGCGAGCACCGGGTCGCCCACGTGGCGCCGCCACAGCGGGAGTCCCTCACTCGGGCCCTCCTCGATGTCGCTGCCGCGCACCACCGTCCAGGGCCGGTCGCTCGCGAACACGCGACGGCATGCCTCCACCTGGTCGTCCAGGTCGGCGAAGCGGGCGAGCCGCGCGAGCCTGCCGAAGACGGCCACGAAGAACCGCAGCTTGAGCGGGTACACGTCCTTGCCGTCACGCGAAATGTGCCATCCGCACGAGAACACGAGGCGTGCGCGCGGCGGGGCGAAGTCGAGCACCGCCTGCGCCGTGCCCGTGGCGTACTGCTGCACGCCCCACGGCACGAGCACGGTGAGCACCGCGTCGCAGCCGGCGACGGCCGCGCGGATCACCCCGCGGTCGTTGGTGGCGCCAGGCACCACGGCCACGCGCCCGTTGAACGCGTCGAGCTTCGAGGCGCTCTGCGGGCGGCATACCGCCACGACTTCGTGGCCGCGGTCGAGCGCATGCTGCACGAGGTAACGGCCCAGCTTGCCCGACGCGCCAATGATGCACGTCTTCATCGTGATTGGTGGGTACGCACGCCGGCGGCACGGCGCCATCGCACCGTTGGCGCGGCGCTGCGAATGGGGCGGATCGTGCCGCGGGGATCGGCCACGGCAGCGGCCGTCACCAACAACGCGAGCGCGTTGTGTATTATTGAAGCAGCGTCACGTGCATTGCCAGCGTCGAGGTGCCGATGGACCCGATGTTCCTCCCGGACGTGGAGCACAAGCCGCAGGGCGACTCACCCTGGGCACAGATGATCGCGCAGGCGCAGGCCGCGGGGCGCGAGTACCCCCAGATCTGGCACCTGTTCGCGTTCAAGCCGCACGTCACCCAGCACCTCGCG
>JAYEKC010000332.1:0-2661 GCA_034716715.1 Gemmatimonadota bacterium
GGGGCGGCGGGTAAAGCCGGGCGCCCCGCCACACCCACACGAAGTCCGGCTGCGACTACGGGAACACGCGCGGCGGGCGCCGGTCCCACATGTTCACGCCCGCCGGCACCTGGAACGCCGATGACTGCGGCGCACGCGTGCCCGCCGTGGAACGCGGGTACACCACGAGCGTGACGGCCGACCCGGCCTGCGAGGTACCGGGCAGCGGATCGAGCCCGACTTCCATGTCGGCCGCGGCACCCACGAGGGCGGTGACATCGGTGAACATGTTGGTTGCCGAACCCGCCGCCCGGATGTTGAACTTGTACGTGTTGGGCGCCGCGTTCACGAACGACGAAACGCTGTACGCCGGGATGCTCGCCCACGTCGCCGAAGCGGGAACCGTTCCGCCATTCACGTAGTGCCGCCCGTCGATCGGCGCGTTGGTGGCATTGATCACGCGCAACGCCACCTGCGTGCCGGGATCCGGCACGACCTCCTCATAGAACTTCAGCTTCATGGTGCCGTTCCGCGCCTCGCCCCAGAGGATGGCGGTGTAGTTCTTCCCCGCCTCGAGGGTCACGGTGCTGTCCTTCAGCACGGTGGACGCGGCCGCCTGCAGCGTGTCGTCGAGGAAGATGCGGAAGTGACGCTGGCCGGCCTGCGAGTTCTTGAACTGGGTCAGCGCGGACGCAATGACGCCCGCCGTAGTGGCCGGGCCGTTCCGATAGGTCATCCGGAAGTGGACGTTGTTCTCCGGGATGTCCACCCACCGGAAGTCGAGCCCGAAGGCGCCGGCCGTGTCGGGCACGGCGTTGATGAACCGCACGCCGGCCGTCGGGATGGCCGTCGTCTTGATCACGGCCTCCGGCGAGCACGCGCCGGCAGCCCCGACAATGACCAGGAGGGTCGCGAAGGTATGAAAGCGTCGCATTGGAACTCCGTGGGGGTGAGTCATGGCCAACATCGTTAGGGACGGACCGGGCGCCGACGGGAGTTCGCCGAGTCGGACATGGTCGGGGCGTCATCGCCGTGGCCGAAGCCGGTAAGCGCCTGCGTGGCGAAGTACGTCACGACGGCCGCGCCCACCGAAGCGGCGATGGCCGTGCGGCCCTTCGAGAACTCCCGGTCGTACATCCGGGCTACGTAGTCCCGCCTGATCGTCACACGTTCTCCTTTCCAGACCTGTTCGCCTCCCCGAAGGAGGCGCACTGTGGTAACTGCCAACTCGTACTCGCCTGCACCGTTCGCGTTGTCGCGGCCCACCAGCCGTCCCTCGATCTGTGCGATCTCCGGTCCCATCAGGCCGCCCAACGCCACGCGTCCTGCGTCCGTCACATCCACCGCAATGCGTGAACCGATCGGTGGCACGTCGCTGGCGGGCCTCGGCTGCAGCACGTAGCAGGCGCCGAGGGACCAGCAGGCCGCAGCCACGCCGATGGCACGTGCCACCGGCGTGGCGACGCGGCTACCACCCATAGGCACTCTTCGCCGCCGTCGAGTTCGGGGCATTGCCCGTCCCCGGCCCCGCGCCGTAGATCGCCGCGACGGACACGCCCCGCGCCTGCAGGTCCTGGTATGGCACGGCCCAGAACAGCGGTGTGCTCTCCGCCAGGTCGCCCCAGCCACGGTGGTCGAAGTACCAGTTGGCGTACGCCGTGTACGCCGTCTCGATGCGCTTCTCGTATTTGAGCGCCTCCCACAAGTCGCCGCACACCAGGGTGGTGCCGCGCGGAACCTTGGGGATGCACGTTGTGGACGTTCCCGGGACGGGCGCGTCCTTGCTGAAGTTGGTGATCGCCGGGAGGCCGTTCTTGACGCGCGTCTTGTTCACGATCGCCGCCGCGCCGGCGTAGTCGCCTGCCCGGTACAGGCCCTCGGCGCGCAGCAGGTCGATCTCGGCGAAGTCCATGAGCGTCGCCGCCCCGTTCTGCGCCTGTCCGGCGTCGCCCTTGACGCGCCAGGAGTGCCAGCGCGCGATGTCGTAGTTCGAGAGACCCCACCCATCGCCCGTGTTCTGGTCACTCGCGTCAGGCCGGTTCACGAAGTACCGCTTGCACACCTGGGCGGCGCCCTGGCATGAAGTGATCGAGAAATCGGCCTGCTGCGCCGCTCGCGTGGCTCCCTGCGGGAACCGCAGGTCGGGCGTCGCCATCCGGAAGCCCTGACTGCCCGCGCCGCGCGAGGCCAGCGGCGTGGCAATCCACGCCGCATAGCTCCCGGACGTGTCGGCCATCCCGATGAAGAACGGCGTCATCTGGTGCCAGAGGCCGGCGCCGTCGTATGTGGCGCGCCACCAGTTGCTGGGCCCCACGGTCGTGCTCGTGACCACGAGGTGGTCGCTCGTGATGCCAGCGGCCGCGTCGGCGATGATGGTGGACCACTTGGCGGCCGCACGCTCGGACGGCGTCCGCGCGATGTTCGCCATGATGCGGGCGCGGTAGCTCTTGACCACCTTGACGAACTCGGACGCCGTCATCGTCGTCGTGGTCGGGAACCAATCGTACGGCAGCGGGAAGCCCTGGTCGCCCGTGACGGTCTTGGTGGCCTCATCGATGGCCGCCTGCAGCTCGGCGGCTGCGGCGTCCGCAACCACGAGATAGCTCTGCAGGTCGCCGCGCTCTTCGGCGCTCATCTCCGGCGTGACCACCGCCGTCGAATCGTAGATCATCGCCAGGTAGC
>JAYEKC010000333.1:0-2653 GCA_034716715.1 Gemmatimonadota bacterium
AACGCCTCAAGACAGGTTGACGCCCATTGCCGCAGGGCTGGACCGTCCGGCCCTGCGGCTTCGCTTCCTGTCGCCGGCATAACGCCGCCGACTCGGATGCCCGTATCGGCAGCGGGGGGCCGGGGCCCGGGGGGCGCCCGCGGCCGGGGGCCGCGGGGGTCGCGCCGGCGGTGGCGCCGCCCCGGCCAATGCCCCGATGCCGGCCGGCGGTGACTCGGCCCAGGCGCAGGGCGGTCGGGGTGGCGCGGCCGGGCGCGGTGGCGCAACTCAGGGCGCCGCAACTCCGGCGCCACAGCCGTACAACCGGGTGATCACCAGCGAGGCCAGGACGCGCTCGGGCCTCTTCAAGGTTCACACCATCGCCGACAAGCTCTATTTCGAGATCCCCGGGGGTGAGCTCGACAAGGACATGCTCATCACCGGGCGCTACGCGCGCGCCTCCGCCGCGCCGCCGCAGGGCAACACGTTTGGCAACTACGGCGGCGACCAGTTCCTCAACATGGCCGTGCACTGGGAGCGGCACGGCAACCGCGTGGTGCTCCGCAGGGTGACATTCGACATCACTGCCGACCCCACGCAGCCCGAGTACCGCGCCGTGCAGAACTCGAACTACGGCCCGGTGATCGCGACGTTGAACGTGGAGGCGTACGGCCCCGACAGCGCCGCGGTGGTGGAGGTCACGCGGCTGTTCACGACGAACATTCCCGAGCTCGCCGCCATTCGAGGCAACATTGACGCGACGCGGTCGTACTTCGAGCGCGCGGCGGCGTTCCCGTTGAACGTCGAGGTGGAGGCCACGCAGACCGGCACGCCCACGCCGGCGGGCGGCGCGGCGCAAGGGGGCGGACGTGGGGGCGCGGCACCGGGCCAGACGCCGGCGCAGAGCGTGCTGGCCCATTGGAGCATGATCAAGCTCCCCGAGACGCCGATGCGGCCACGCAAGGCCGACGAGCGCATCGGCCTGTTCACGGCCGGCACGATGGATTTCTCGTCGCCAGACCAGCGCGCGACCGAGCGGCAGTGGGTCACACGATGGCGGCTGGAGTGCTCCGACCGGCGGGAGGGCAACCTCTGCTACCCGAAGCAGCCCATCACGTACTACGTGGACCCGAACACGCCCGAGAAGTGGAAGCCGTGGATTCGCCGCGCGATCGAGTCATGGCAGCCGGCGTTCGAGGCGGCGGGCTTCAAGAACGGCATCGTCGCGGCCGACCCGCCGGCGAATGATCCCGACTGGAGCCCCGAAGACATCCGCCACACGATGGTGCGGTGGTTGCCGAGCACGGTGGAGAACGCGGTAGGCCCGCACGTGCATGATCCGCGGAGCGGCGAGATCCTCAACGGCTCGTCGCGAATCTTCCACAACCTCCTGCAGCTCATGCAGTACTGGTACTTCACGCAGGCGGCGCAGGTGGACCCGCGCGCCCGGCAGATTCCCTTCCCCGACGATCTGATGGGGACGATGCTGCAGTGGGGCGTGGCGCACGAGGTTGGGCACACGATCGGCCTCCAGCACGACCAGATCGGCAGCTCCACGTATCCGGCGGACAGCGTTCGCAGCAAGACGTGGGTGGCGAAGATGGGCCATAGCCCGAGCATCATGGACTACTCGCGGATGAACTACGTCGCGCAGCCCGAGGACGGCATCCCGCTCGCGGACATCTACCCGCGCGTGGGCCCGTGGGACAAGTACACCATCATGTACGGCTACAAGGAGCTTCCGAACGCGCGCTCCTGGCGGGACGAGGTGCCGCAACTCGAGTCGTGGCTCCGAATGCAGGACTCGGTGCCGTGGTACCGTTTCAGCGGTAACAACGTGTTCGGCTACGGCACCCAGAGTGAGGCCGTGGGCGACGCCGACCCGGTGAAGTCCACCCGGCTTGGCTTCAAGAACATCGAACGCGTGATGGGCTACGTCATGCAGGCCGGCATGCGGCCCAACGACGACAACGAGCTGCTCGGCGCGCTCTACGACCGCACGGTGGGCCAGTGGGCCACTGAAGCAAGCCACGTCGCGACCGTGGTGGCGGGCGCTACGGTGCAGTACAAATCCGGCGGGCAGCCGGGCGACGTGTACACGCCGCTCTCCAAGGCACGGCAGCAGGAGGCCGTGAAGTTCATCACCGATGAAGTCTTCACGACGCCGAAGTACCTCATCCGCCCCGACATCGCCCTCCGCACCGAAGCAAACGGGATGGTGGACCGCGTGAACGGCGCGCAGGGCCGGGTACTGAACTCACTGTTCCAGAATGCGCGGCTCAATCGGCTCGTCGAGCAGCCGGCGATGCACCCGGGCCAGTACACGCTCCTCGAGATGGTGGACGACGTGCAGAGGGGCGTGTGGAGCGAGCTCTCGGCGGCCGCCCCGAAGATCGACACGTACCGTCGCGCACTGCAGAACAGCTACCTCGACATGATGAACACGAAATTGAACCCGCCGCCGGCAGTCCCAGGGGCGGGCGCGGGCGGCCGTGGCGGCGGTCCGGGCGCGGCGGCCAACACGCTGATGGACGACGTGAAATCGCAGCTGCGCGCCGAGCTGGTGTCGTTGCGCGCATCGGTGCGCGGCGCGATCGGCAAGGCCGGCGACCGCGAGACCCGGGCGCACCTGCAGGCGGCGGACTACCGGATCGGGGAGATCCTCGAGCCGAAG
>JAYEKC010000334.1:0-2649 GCA_034716715.1 Gemmatimonadota bacterium
TAATCTCGAACACCGCGCCCCGATCCGAGCGCACCAGCGTGAGGCGGCCGCGGTGCGCTTCCTCGACGATGCGGCGGGCGAGCGCCAAGCCGATCCCCCAGCCGGATTCCTTCGTCGAGAAGCCCGCGGCGAACACCTTGCGGCGCAGCTCGTCGGGGATGCCGGGGCCGTCGTCGGCGACGCGCAGCACGGCCCCGCCTCCGGGACCAAGGGAGGCCGAGAGCGTGATGGTCCCGCCACGGCCGGAGAGCGCATCGATCGCGTTCTTGACCAGGGACTCGACGGCCCACTCCAGCAGCACGCGGTCGCCGGGCACGGTGAGGGCGTCGGACGTGCCGTCCACCCCGATGGTGATGGGATGGGCAAGCGTCGGGAGCCGCTGGCGGAAATAGCCGGCGACCTGCGCCGCGAGGTCCGACACGTTGACCGCGTCGCGGCGGGGCGGACGGCCGATGCGCTCGAACCGGTGGGCAACCCGCTCCAGCCGCTCCACGTCGGAGGCGACGTGCAGCAGGGCCGATTCGGTGGAACCGTCGCCACCGGCGCGATCGCGGAGGAGTTCGACCCAGCCGTGGAGGCTCGAGAGGGGCGTGCCGAGCTGGTGGGCGGCCTCGCGCGCCATGCCGGCCCACACGCGCTCGCGCTCGACGCGGCCGCGGGTGCGCAGCACCACCGCCCCGACGATGATCAGGATCGCGACGAGCGCGACCTGCAGCAGCGGAATCACGTTGAGCCCGGTGGCGAGGCGGCTGCGGCCGAAATGCACGAGCTGGAACGACGGGTCGCCGACCGGCGGGTTCTGGCGGTCGAGCACGTCGATGTACGCCGCGACGCGCGGGTCGCCGGGACCCGAGTGCTCGAAGGGGAGGTTGTCCACCGCCGTCGGCCGGCCCGCGGAGTCGGTCACGATCATCGGGACGCCGAATCCCTTGAGGGCGGTGATCACCTCGAACAGGACCGCGTCGTTCCCGGCCGGCGTCGGCGCGGCGGCCGCGGCGTATACCCGCGACACCACCTCGGCCGTCTGGCGTGCCTCGCGCCCCAGTTCGTCCACCACACGCTGGGTATACCAGACGTACGAACCGAGCAGCGCCAGCAGCCCCAGGGTGACCAGGATGACCGGCGCGCTCCGGCGCATGGCTTATCCGATGCGGTCGGCGCCGAAGTACGGGCGGAGCGCGGCGGGGACCGTGACGCTCCCGTCCGCGTTCTGGTGATGCTCCAGGATCCCGGCGACGACCCGCGGCAGCGCCAGGCCCGACCCGTTCAGCGTGTGGACGAACCGCGGCTTTTCCCCGGGCGCCGGCCGGAAGCGGATGTCCGCGCGCCGGGCCTGGAAGTCGGTGAACGTGGAACACGACGACACCTCGAGCCACTTCCCCACCCCCGGCGCGAAGACCTCGAGGTCGTACGTCTTCGCGCTGGAAAAGCCGGTGTCGCCGGCGGCGAGGAGCACCACCCGGTACGGCAGCTCGAGGCGCTGCAGCACAGCCTCGGCGTGCGACGTGAGCAATTCGTGCTGGGCGGCCGAGTCCTCGGGCGCGCACCACCGGACGAGCTCGACCTTGTCGAACTGGTGCACGCGCAGGAGGCCGCGGGTGTCCTTGCCGGCAGCGCCTGCCTCGCGCCGGAAGCAGGCCGAGTATGCCGTCATGGCCAGCGGCAGCCGCGTGCCGTCGAGGATCTCCTGGCGGAACAGGTTCGTGACCGGCACCTCGGCCGTCGGGATGGCGAGGTACGGATCGTCGCGCAGCGCGTAGAGGTCGTCTTCGAACTTCGGGAGCTGGCCCGTCCCCGTCATGGCCTCGCGATTCACGAAGAACGGCACCCACGCCTCCTCGTACCCGAACTCGCGCGTGTGCAGGTCCAGCATGAACGACAGCAGCGCGCGCTGCAGGCGGGCGCCGGCGCCGCGGTAGACGATGAAGCCGGAGCCGGCGACCTTCGCGCCGCGGGGCAGGTCGAGGATGCCCAGGCGTTCGCCGACGTCCCAGTGGGGGACGACGGCCTGCGGCCGGGGCGTGCCCCAAGTGCGCACGACCGTGTTCGCCGACTCGTCGCCTTCAGGTACCTCGGGAAGCGTGGTGTTCGGCAGGTCTGCAAGGATGCCGTCGAGCTCGGCCTGCACCGCAACCTGGCGGGCCTCGAGCGCGACGATTTCCTCGCCGATCGCCTTGGCGGAGGCCAGCAGGTCGCTCGCGTCCCCGCCGGCCTTCTTGCGCTTCGCGACTTCCTGGCTCGCGGCGTTGCGGGCGGCCTTGCGCTCCTCGCACGCCTGAATGGCGGCGCGACGCTCCTGCTCGAGCGTCACGGCGCGGTCGATCACCGGGCCAAGCGCGTCGAGTTTGCCCCGGCGCCGCATCGCCTCGCGGAGGGTCTCGGGCGCCTCGCGAACCAGCCGGGCGTCGTGCACGGCGTCAGAACTTGGGGACGCCCGGCGTGAGCTGGCGCGACCCGCAGTTGTTGTTGATCAGCGTGTGGCCGTAGATGGTCCGCTCCTGCGCGTTGACCGAGTCCACGGTGAGCTTGGCGAAGATGTACGGGGTCAGGTACCCCGAGCAGGTCACGTTCTGGGCCTGCACCACGAGCACGCCGGTGGGCTTGACGACCATCGTCGAGTCGAAGAAGTAGCCCGATCGCGGCGCCTCG
>JAYEKC010000335.1:0-2636 GCA_034716715.1 Gemmatimonadota bacterium
GGCTCCTGCATCGCCTTCAGCAACTGCTTGTTCTTGGGCGACCCGAGCCGCGCCTGGTACAGCGTCATCATCGCCGCGGCCTCGTCGCCCTTCTCGAGCGCCTTCTCGCCGGCCGCCACCAGGTTGTTGGCGAGTTCGGTCTGCTTGCGCACCAGGCGCGACACCGCGGCGTTGTACTCGCCGTAGGCCGCGTCGCCCTCGTTCCCCACCGGGCCCGAGATGATGAGCGGCGTCCGCGCCTCGTCGATCAGGACGGAGTCCACCTCGTCCACGATCGCGTAGGTGTGCCCCCGCTGCACCCGCTGCTCGGTGGACACCACCATGTTGTCGCGCAGGTAGTCGAAGCCGTACTCGTTGTTGGTGCCGTACGTGATGTCGCACTCGTACGCCGCCCGGCGCTCGGCCGTCCCCGGCTCCGTGTCGTCCAGGCACCCCACGGTCAGGCCCAGGTACTTGAACACGTGCCCCATCCACTGCGAGTCGCGGCGCGCCAGGTACGGATTCACGGTCACGAGGTGCGCCCCCCGCCCGGGCAGCGCGTTCAGGTACAACGGAAGCGTGGCCACGAGGGTCTTGCCCTCGCCCGTCGCCATTTCCGCGATGCGGCCGAGGTGGAGCTGGATGCCGCCGATGAGCTGCACGTCGTAGTGCACCATGTCCCACGTGACGTCGTGCCCGGTCACCGACACGGTCGTGCCCAGCAGGCGGCGGGCGGCCTCGCGCACCGTCGCGAAGGCCTCGGGCAGGAGGTCGTCCAGCGCGTCGCGCAGCGCCTTGCGATACTCGCCCTCGACGCCGCCCTGGCCGTCGTTGCCCCCCAGCTCGCGGTCGATCGCGTCACGCGCCTCCGCGTCGGCGGCCGTGCGCTTCTGCTCCTTGAGCTCGGCAATGCGGGTGCGCAGCGTCGCCGTGCGCTCCTCGATCAACGCGCGAAAGCGCGCCGTCTGCCCGCGCAGGTCCTCGTCGGAGAGGCCCTGCAGGCGCGTGTAGTGCGCGTTGATCTCGTTCACGATGGGCTGCACGCGACGCCGCTCCCGCTCGTGCCGCGTCCCGAACAACCCGCCCAGCATTCCCTTCAGCATCCGATGAGGTGCTCCGTTAGCGATACAGCCCGCGGGCGTCGATGTACGCCGCCACGGGGTCGGTCACCAGCCCGCGCACCGGCTTCCCGGCCAGCACGCGTTCCCGCACCTCCGTTGACGAGATGTCCACGCGCCGCGTGGGCACCGCCCGCAACCCCGCCGGCGCCACGCCCGGCCCGTCGCCCCTCGTCAGCACCACCACCTCGGCCAGCTCCCGCACGGCCGACGGCTCCTTCCACTGCGGGAATTGTGCCGCGGCATCCGCGCCAAGAAGGAGCACGAGGTCCGCCGTTCCGGCAGGCCAGCGCCGGCGGAAGGCCCGGAGGGTGTCAATCGTGTAAGATAACCCGCCGCGGTCCACCTCAGTGGCCTCCACCGTGAATCGCGGGTCGTCCCCCAGCATGAGCCGCACCATCTCCAGCCGGTCCCGGGCCGGGGCCAGCTCGCGGCCCGCCTTCAGCGGCTGCGTCGCGGTCGGCACGAACAGCACGCGGTCGAGCCCGAGCGCGTCGGCCGCGTCCTGCGCGGCGATCAGGTGGCCGACGTGCGGCGGGTCGAAACTGCCCCCGAGGATTCCGATGCGCATGCGGGTGACGGCACGCCGCCCGTCAGCGCGGGCGCCGGACTGGCGCCCGCGCGGCCGGATCGGCCGCCGTCCCCGGCTTCTTCGCGCCGACGGCCCCCGAGTCGGCGGGCGCGGGGCACAGGGCCGACACCTCGGCATTCCCGGTGTACGCGGAGCGGAGCGTGACGCACGTCTCGGCCGCCTCTTCCTTGTAGTTCATCTGCGGACGGCGATACACCTCGACCATGCGCATCAGCGCCATGCGCGCGTGGTCCGTGTTCGGATAGCTCTTGACGACGTCCTTGAACAGGATGATGGCCGAGTCGAACGCGTTCCGCTTCACGTAGTACACGCCGTTGTCGTAGTCCTTGGCCGCGAACATCTCGTCGATGCGCTTCAGGTCCGCTTCCGCCTTGGCGGCGAGCGGCGAGTCGGGGTACACGTTCAGCAGCTGGCGGTACTGCAGCTGGGCAAGCGTGCCGTATTGCGGGTCGAGGTCGGGCCGCCGCCAGAGCTCGAGGTAGGAGGCGCCGGAGGCCAGCAGCGCGTCGTCGGCGAGCGTGTCGTCGGGGAACGACTCGGCGAGGCGGGAGTACGTCGTCGCCGCGAGGATGTGCTCGCCGCGGCGCTCGTGCGCCGTGGCGAGATACCAGTTGGCGACGGGCAGGAGCGTGTCGCGTGCACCCAGGTCGAGCGTGACCTTCTCCAGGCCCGTGATGGCGTTGTCCCAGTGACCCTTCCGGTACTCCGCGAGTGAGGCCGCGAAGAGGGCGTCCGACGTGGGGTACCGGCGCACCTGGAACCCGCCGGCGCACGCGACGCCCACGAGGAGGATGAGCCACGCCGTGGCGGCGCGGAAGCGTGCAGGCATACCGTTGGTGGTACCCCGCCGGGCGGGGGACGTTCGTGCGCCCGTCATGCGCCCGCCATCCGCGGCGTCCCGAGCAGGCTGCGGAAGTACTCGATCGTGCGCGCGACACCGGCGCGGA
>JAYEKC010000336.1:0-2632 GCA_034716715.1 Gemmatimonadota bacterium
GCGGTCGAGGAGCCGCGCGCGCGGCGTGCGGTTGAACGGCGCCACGCGCAGGTAGATCTCCACGTCGGCGAACAGCGCGAGCACGGGCCGGATCGCGGTGAGGATGGCGCCGGCCTGCGTGAGCACCAGGGCCGCACCGGCGCCCACGATCGCGCCGTACGCCTTGTCCGACATCTCGGCCACCAGCGCATCGACCGGGTCGCCCGTGGCGTTTGCCCAGAGCGCGACGAAGCCCGGCACGATGACCACGAGCGGGATGCCGGCGGCCGCGAGCAGGCCAAGGGCACGGCTGCCGGTGGACACCCAGCGGCCGAGTTGCACGGCGTCGCCCCACTGCCGCGCCCCCGGGTACGCGTCGGACCGGATGGACGGCAGCATCGTCCATGCCGCCACCAGCGCCATCAGCAGGCCGAACCCGATCAACGCGAAGAGCTGGTAGTCGGCCCAGTGCGTGATGTGCCCGAGCACGTTGAGGGTGAAGCGCTGCTGGGCGGCCGGGCGGCCGGCATTCGCGATGGTGGCCGTGAGCAGCTTGAAGAACGATCCAGGACGCTTCGCCAGGGTGGCGACGGTCGCGGCCGTGTCCGGGGAGGAAACGACCGGCGCCCCCGGAGCCGTCACGTTGCCGGCGGTGGCCGGCTGCACGGCCGCGACCGTGTCCGCCGCCGCCGCGTACCGCTTCGCGTCCTCGATCACGGCGTCGCCGCCGCCGAGGTGCATCACCACGGACTGCACGAGCAGCACGAGCATGAGCGTGGCGGACGACGTGATGGCCCCCGTGCGCAGCGTGGCGCGGATGTGCTGCCCGTCCGCGCCCTTCGCCCGGTGCCCGATCGCGACGGCGAGTGCCGACACGGGAATCCAGATCACGATCGCCCCGGCGACCGCCCACATCGCCACCAGCCCATACACGAGGCGCACCTGCAACTGGGACAGGGCCTGCGTGAGCAGTTCCGTCGAGTCCGCCGGCGCCGAGCCGCCGGGCGTGGCCATGTCGATGAACTCCGTCGCCAGCGCCAGCGCGATCAGGGCGACCGCGATGAGGCCGAGGTTGTCGCGCACGAATTCCCTCGCGCGGCCCAGCCGGGTGTGAGCCGGTGCCGGCGGCGGCGCCGCCGCCGCCGGGCGGGTGTTCCACCACGGTTGCAGCAGCAGCAGGGCTTCGGAGCCGTACACGAGCACGATGACGAGCGGCATCGACACCAGCAGGCCTTCACCGCCGAACAGCAGTGGCGGGAGGGCGGCGGCCGCAACCGTGAGCATGAAGAACACCGGGCCCGGGAGGCGGGCGCGCCGGGCCCCCGCGACCATCCACTGGATGAGCGCCGCCGGCGGCACCAGCAGCGAGAGTGCGGCGAACGCCCCGGCCGCCACTGGGATGCTGGACGGCGCGGCGGCTTGCGCCACGATCGTGATCACCACCGCGCGCACCCACACCGGCGCCAGGAACCGCCGCAGCGGCGCGCGGCCGGCGACGGCGTCCGGGGAGCGGCGCAGCCATGCCATGCGGGCCGCGATCAGGACGAGCAGGAGGGCCAGCCCGAGGGCGCCGGAAGAGACCACGATGCTCGCCGGGGCGAGGACCAGCGCCGGCCACGTCCACGTCACGAACGCCCGCCGCAGCGACCACGGCTGGTCGCCGGATGCAACTCCGTGGGCCGCGGTCGGGCCTGACGTGCGTGGCGGCGCTGGCGCGCCGTCCGGACGCCGCGGCGCCGTTCCGCCGAGGGCGAGCAGTTGCCGCCCCGCGATGGCGATCACGATCGAGAACAGGAGCCACTCGGCCACGAGCACGTGCCACGGGGTGAGCCAGTCCACCCACGAGAGATGCGGCGGCACCCGGCCTGCGGGATTCAACGACACCGAGACGACGAGCAGCAGCACCATGATGGACACGGTGAACGGCCGCAGGAACCAGTCGCCCGGACCCGCCGTTCCCTTGGCGAGCGCCTGCGGGAGCAGCGCCGCCAGCACCGCGATGATGGCCACGACGACGGCAATCGCCTCGGCGACGTACGGGTCGATCAGGTGGGGAAACGTGATCCCCATGAACACCAGCCCGATGAGCACCATCAGGATGGGGATGACGCCGAACGTGATGCGGCCGAGCTGGCGCTGCCACCATTCGCCCTGGGTCCAGAACCGGGTGCCGATCGCGTCGCTGGCCGCTTCCATCGAGGTGAGCCCGAGCGAGAAGATGCGGGTCACGAAGCGGAGCATGTACAGCACCGCGCGGAGGGCGCCTTCGCCAAAGCTGCCGATGTCGCCCCACCAGGCACCGTACACGTCGATGGGGGGCAGGTCGTCGCGGTCCGAGCGAATCGCGTACGCCGGCACCGTGAGCGCTTCCTGGGCGTCGGGGCCGGCGTATTGCCCCACCTGGCGGCGCAGCAGCAGGTCTTCGGCGGGCAGGGCGCCGTCGGCCGTGGGGGGGAGCTGCACGCCGTTCAGCGGGAGGCTGAGCACGCGATGCTCGAACATGGGTGCGGGGGCGCCGCGGTCGCGCAGGGCGTTCACCATCGCCGCGGAGAACCCGCCCGACGCGGCGCCCGGCTCGGACGCGCCAACGCCGTGCACGACGATCACCGCCGTGCGGTCGTCGCGCACGTTGAACATCGGCATCGCCTGGGAC
>JAYEKC010000337.1:0-2631 GCA_034716715.1 Gemmatimonadota bacterium
TCCGCATCGTGAGGGCCTGCAGGCGGGCGCCCGGCAGCGCACGGCGCGCGGCGGCCGCCATGGACGTCGAGTCCATTCCGCCGCTCAGGAACACCACCGTGCCCGCCGGGTCCACCCGGTCGGCGACGGCGTGCCCAAGCAGCTCACGGTAGCGTTCCACGTAGTCGGCCTCGCAGCCCAGCCTGAGGGGCGCCGGATCCGGGATGGACCAGTGGCGCGACGTGCGGGTCGTGGGCACGCCGGGGCCGGCCGCCAGGTACGTGCCCGGCGCGAGGCGCCCGATTCCGTCGAACGTTGTCGTGCGCGGGTCCACGTTCACGGCGTGCATGAGGAACGACGCCACCGACGCCGGGTTGAGGGCCGGTCGCACGGAAGGGTGGGCTCTGACGGCGTCCACGGCGTTGGCCACCACCAACGCGCCGCCTGCCTCGGCGTGGTACAGGGGCCGGACGCCGAGTCCGTCGCGCACGGCAAACGCGGCCCGGCGGCGAGCATCCCAGAGGAGGAAGGAGAAGTCACCGCGGAGCCGGCCGAATGCGCCCTCGCCCCATGCCGCGTACGCGGCGAGGAGCAGCGCCAGCTGACCGGAGCCGCCAGGCGGAGCGGTCGTGCCGAGGGCTCGGGCGAGGTCGGCCCTGGCGTCAAGCCGGACGTCGCCGGCGACGACGAGGCCGCCGTCGGCAAGGATTCCGGGCTCCCCGGGCAGGGTGCGGGCCACCGCGCACTGAAACCCTGGCGTGGCGTGTTTCTGCGCCGGCCCCGCGCCCGGAAGGGCGAGCGCGGCCACGCACGCGCCCGGGAGTGGGGCCTCGGCCCCCTGGCACGCGATGACGGCGACGTAGACGCTCACGGGGCGGGCACCGGACCGTGCGCCCTCACGGGGCGACGACGAACGTCGCGAGCTCCGTGAACCGCTCGAGGTCCGTGTCGCCGGCGACGACGAGGTCGCCGGACCGGGTCCAGGCGTGGGCATCGAGTGGCACGGGCGCGCCGGTACGCGCGACCGGCAAGGGCGCGGTGGGACGCGCGACGCCGATCGTGAGTTCGGCCGGCAGGCCGGCCACGCGCAGGAGGCGTGCGGCGACGAGCGCCTGTGGGAGGCAGGTGCTCCCGCTCACGCTGCGCGCCGCGCGCTCCACGGCGCGGCTCACCGTGCCGGCGTGCACGTCGCGGCGGGCCGGGCGCACGCGTGCCCGCCGCACCAGGCCGTGCACGCGCGCGAAGCCGGCGAGGGGGAGCAGCGCACGAACGGCCACCATCCAGAGCATCGCGCGCACGGTGAGGACGAGCTCCGGGCGCGGAAGCGCGGCCGCCGTGCGCAGCCGGTGCCCCAGCGAGCTACGGTCCGGCAATCTCGACCAGTCCGTGGGCGTGGAGGTCGGCCACGAAGGCGAGGAGGTCGGCGGCGGCCTGTTCGCGGCTCACCTCGAACTCCTCGGTGATCACGGTGACCACGTCGCCGAGGACCTTGGGCGCCTGCAGGAGCTCCCAGATGCGCGTCCCGACGGGGTCGAGGCCGTAGTACGTCGCGTCCTTCATCCCGAGGATGACTGATTCCCCCGCGACGTTTGCCGACACCTGGTCGGGCGAGGCCACGAGGGTGGTGGCCAGGGTGATCTCGGGGGCTGCCATGGGCGGATTCTATCGCGTCACCGGAATGGCGGGCAGGCCCTCACGGCGCATTGCCGGGCGCCTCGCGATTCGGTATGTTACTGGGTTGTCACGACATGGCTGGTCCGCTGGGGACCGGCCGCCACCTCCCCCCGCGTCGGCAACCCGCGGGAGGCGACCAGACCAAAGGAGGATTGCCGCATTGTCTCGTGAATACGAGGCGGTGTACATCTTCGACTCCGCGCTCGAAGACGCCGCCATCAACGAAAAGCTCGCGAAGCACCACGGGCTGCTTGGCTCCGCGCAGGAGATCAAGCTGGACCACTGGGGCCGCCGCCAGCTCGCCTACAAGATCGGCGCGAAGGAGACCGGCTACTACATCGTGGCTCGGTTCCACTGCGAGCCCACCGCCCTGCCGGAGTTCGAGCGCGCGCTCAAGCTCGACGACGGCGTGGTGCGGTACCTGATCTCGGTGCACGAGCACGACCTGGGTGCGCCGCCCATGACCGAGGAACAGCTCGCCGCACGCCGCAAGGCCGACGACGACGACGAGGACGAGGAATAACCATGCGCCGACAGAAGAAGACCTGCCCCATCACCGAGGCCGGCATCCGCTACGTGGACTACAAGGACGAGCGGTTCCTCGCCCGGTTCATCACCGAGAACGGCAAGATCCTGCCGAGCCGGCTGTCGGGCGTGGACGCCCGGCACCAGCGCCAGCTCGCGGCCGCGATCAAGAAGGCGCGCTACCTGGCGCTCCTGCCGTACACCCGCGGCCACCAGCCGTAGGACGGCATGACCGCGGGCGCCGTTGAACAGGCCGAAACCCCGGCCCCGCGCGAGCGGGGGTGGGGGAAGGTCGTGCTCGCGACGCTCGCGTTCCTCATCATCCCCGTGACGCCGCTGCTCCGCGTCGTGCTGCCGGTGGAACAGACGGCCCTGCTGCTCGCCCCCGCCCTCGCGGCGCTGGCGGTGGCGGGGTGGCTCGCGGGCGGCCGCGCGGCGCTGGCGGTGCTCTGG
>JAYEKC010000338.1:0-13397 GCA_034716715.1 Gemmatimonadota bacterium
TTCCTCGAGCGCTTCGGGATTCGCGCGCTCTTCTCGGCCGTCGTCACCCGCGACGACGGCCCCCTCAAGCCGGATCCCTACCCGGTTGCCGCGGCCCGCGACGCCCTTGGCGTTCGGCGCGCATGGATGATCGGCGACACGCCGGACGACGTGGCGTCGGCGCGGGCCGCGGGCGTGCTGCCGATCGGCGTGCTCGCCCCAGGCGACGTGCCGGCGAACGCCGAGGCGCTCGAACGCGCCGGCGCCGCCCGCGTCCTCACCACCCTAAAGGAACTCGACTCGTGCCTGCCCTGACGAACCGCACCGCGCGCGTGCAGCGCAAAACGCGCGAGACCGACATCACCCTCGAGCTCGACCTCGACGGCACCGGCAGCGCGGCCGTCGCGACGGGCATCGGGTTCCTCGACCACCTGCTCACCGCGTTCGCGCTGCACGCGCGCGTGGACCTCGCGCTCACGTGCCGCGGCGACCTGGAGATCGACGACCACCACACGGCCGAGGACTGTGCGCTCGCCCTGGGCACGGCGTTCGAGCGCGCGCTCGGCGACCGGGCGGGCATCGCGCGGTTCGGGTCGGCGTACGCGCCGCTCGACGAGGCGCTCGCGCGCGCCGTCGTGGACTGCTCCGGGCGGCCCTTCGCCAGGGCGGACCTTGGCCTGCGCCGCGAGATGCTCGGCGCCCTGTCGTGCGAGAACATTCCGCACGTGCTGGCGTCGTTCGCGACGGCCGCGCGCATCACGCTGCACGTGGACATGCTCACGGGCGAGAACGACCACCACCGCGCCGAGGCGGCGTTCAAGGCGCTGGCGCTGGCTGTGCGCGCCGCCGTGGCGCGCACGGGACCGGCCGGCGAGGTGCCGAGCACGAAGGGAGTGCTCGCGTGACTGGTCGCGTGACCGATCGCGCAACCGGCGGCGGGGCCGGCGGCGGGGGCGGCGTGCCCGACCTCGTGGTGGTCGAAACCGGGAGCGCGAACCTCGCGTCGGTCCTGGCCGCGTTCGCGCGCCTCGGGGCCACGCCGCTGACGACGCGCGACCCCGCCGACGTGCGGGCCGCGCGGCGCGTGGTGCTGCCCGGCGTCGGCGCGTTCGGCGACGTCGTGGCGCGCCTGGCCGAAACGGGGCTCGGCGACGCCGTGCGGGAGCGGGCCGCGTCGGGCGCGCCGCTCCTCGCCGTGTGCCTCGGCCTGCAGGTACTGGCCGAATCCAGCGAGGAGTCCCCGGGAGCGCGGGGGCTCGGCGTGATCACGGGTGCCGTCCGCCGGTTTCCCGCCAGCGTGAAGGTGCCGCAGCTTGGCTGGAATCGCGTTTCGGTGACGTCGGCACAGTTGCTCGGCGACGGCTACGCGTTCTTTGCGAACTCGTACGCGCTCGACGCGGCGCCCGACGCGGCGCCCGACGGCTGGACGGCCGCGTGGGCCGTGCACGGGATGCCGTTCGTGGCCGCCATCGAACGCGGGCCGCAGCTCGCGTGCCAGTTCCACCCGGAGCTCTCCGGGGCGTGGGGCGCCGCGCTCCTCGATCGGTGGTATCGCTCGTGCTGACGCGCCGCGTGATCCCGTGCCTCGACACGCGCGACGGCCGCGTGGTGAAGGGCGTCCGGTTCCAGGGGCTGCGCGACGCGGGCGACCCCGTGGAGCTCGCGGCGCGATACGAGGCCGAGGGCGCCGACGAGCTCGTGATCCTCGACGTGTCGGCCACCACCGAGGAGCGCGCCCACGCGCTCGAGACGGTGCGCGCCGTGCGGCGCGCGCTGGGCATCCCGCTCACGGTGGGCGGCGGCGTGCGCGGCGTGGCGGACGCCGTCGCCCTGCTCGAGGCCGGCGCCGACAAGGTGGGCGTGAACACCGCGGCCGTGCGCGACCCCGGCTTGCTCACGAGCCTGTCGTCGCGCTTCGGCGCGCAGTGCGTCGTGCTGTCCGTCGACGCCGCGGCGCAGCCGGAAGGTGGTTGGCGCGCCGTGGTGCGCGCCGGCACCGAACCCACCGTGCGCGACGCCGTGGCGTGGGCGGTGGAGGGCGAACGGCTCGGTGCCGGCGAGATCCTCCTCACCAGCGTGGATCGCGACGGCACGCAGGCGGGCTACGACCTCGCGCTCGTTGACGCCGTCGCGTCGCGCGTGCGCGTGCCGGTGATCGCGTCCGGCGGCGCGCGCACCGGCGACGACCTCGTTAGGGCCATTCGTGCTGGCGCCGACGCCGCGCTCGCCGCTTCCATCTTCCACGACGGCGTGGCGACCATCGCGAGCGTGAAGCGCACGCTGGCCGCCGCCGGCATCGCCATCAGGCCATGATCATCCCCTCCATCGACATCATCCGCGGCCGCACCGTCCAGCTCGTGGGCGGCAAGGCGCAGGCCCTCGAAGCCGGCGACCCGGTGCCCTGGCTCGACCGGTTTTCCGTGGCGGGCGAGGTGGCCGTCGTGGACCTCGACGCCGCGCGCCGCGAGGGGAACAACCGCGACGTGATCGCGGCGCTCTGCGAGCGCGCGCCCTGCCGCGTGGGTGGCGGCATCCGCGACGTGGACACCGCGCGCTGGTGGCTCGACGCAGGTGCGGCACGCATCGTGATCGGCACGGCGGCGGAGCCGCGGTTGCTCGAGCAGCTGCCGCCCGAGCGCGTGATCGTGGCGCTCGACGCCGAGGACGGCGACGTGGTGGTGGACGGGTGGCGCCAGCGCACGGGCCGGTCCATCGACGAACGGCTCGCCGAGCTGCGCGGCCTGGCCGGCGGATTCCTCGTGACGTTCGTCGAACGCGAGGGGCGGCTGGGCGGCACCGACCTCGAGCGAGCGCGCGCGATCGTCGAGGCGGCGGGCGGCGCGCGCGTGACCATCGCGGGCGGCGTGACCACGCCGGATGAAGTGGCCGCCCTCGACCGCATCGGCGCGGACGCGCAGGTGGGGATGGCGCTCTACACGGGCCGGATGTCGCTGGCCGGGGCCATCGCAGCGCCGCTCGTGACCGACCGGCCGGACGGTCTGTTCGCGACGGTGGTGTGCGACGAACGCGGCACGGCGCTCGGCCTCGCGTGGTCGAGCCGCGAGAGCCTCGCACGCGCAATCGAGACGCGCCGCGGCGTGTACCAGTCGCGTACGCGCGGCCTGTGGGAGAAGGGCGCGACGTCCGGGGCCACGCAGGAGTTGTTGCGCGTGGACCTCGACTGCGACCGCGACGCGCTGCGGTTCACCGTGCGGCAGGGCGGGGCCGGATTCTGCCACCGCGGCACCGCCACGTGCTGGGGCGACGGGCCGCCGCTGGACCGCCTCGGGCGCACGCTCCGCGCGCGCACGCTCGCCGGAGACGCCGGCGCCGCGTCGGCGGCCGCGACGGCCGCGGCGTCGTCGAGTGCGCGCGCGGGTCGCTCGTACACCGCGCGACTGCTGTCTGACCCGTCGCTGCTGCGGGCGAAGCTGGTCGAGGAAGCGGGCGAACTCGCCGACGCCGCGTCGGCCGGAGAGGTGGCGCGCGAGGCGGCGGACGTCATGTACTTCGCCATGGTGCGGATGGCCGCCGCGGGCGTGACGCTCGCGGACGTCGAGCGCGAGCTCGCGCGGCGCTCGCTACGCGTGTCGCGGCGCGGCGGCGACCGCAAGCCGGCGCCGGAGGCCCGATGACCCCGATCGTTCCCCCCGCCGCACGCCGGATCCGGAGGCGCTCATGACCCACCCGTTCCTGCGGCGCCTGCGCGCCGCCGACGTGCCCATGACCGCGCGACGCGCCGTGGATGCCGATACCGAGCGGGCAGCCGCGGCGATCGTGGCGGAAGTGCGGGAGGGCGGGGAAGCGGCCCTCCTCGCGTGCGCCACGCGCTACGACGGATGGTCGGGCGCCCCGTGGCGCTGCACCCGCGGCGACCTTGCCCGCGCGCGCGAGTCGCTCGACGCGCCCACGCGCGAACTGCTCGAGCGCGCGGCCGCGCGCATTCGCCAATTCGCCGAGGCGCAGCGTGGAGCGCTCGCCAACATCGAGGTGCCCGTGCCTGGCGGAGTGGCCGGCCACACCGTGGTGCCGATGCGGCGGGCGGGCTGCTACGCTCCCGCCGGCCGGTTTCCGCTGCCCTCCTCCGTCCTGATGACCGCCGTCACGGCGCGCGTAGCCGGGGTTGAGGACGTCATCGTGGCCACGCCGTCGCCCAGCCCGCTGATGCTCGCCGCCGCGGCGATTGCGGGCGCCGACGCGGTGCTCGGTGTGGGTGGTGCGCAGGCGATCGCCGCGCTTGCATACGGGGTGGGCGTGCCGGCGTGCGACGTGATCGTCGGTCCGGGGAATCGCTGGGTGACCGCGGCAAAAAAACTCGTC
This sequence comes from Gemmatimonadota bacterium, assembly GCA_034716715.1. Classification (GTDB taxonomy): domain Bacteria; phylum Gemmatimonadota; class Gemmatimonadetes; order Gemmatimonadales; family Gemmatimonadaceae; genus Fen-1231. The sequence goes on from JAYEKC010000338.1 coordinate 4,300, forward strand.
GCGGGCGACGTGGCCATCGACATGCTCGCTGGGCCATCGGAGCTCGTCGTGGTGGCCGACGAGTCTGCCGATCCTGGAACCGTGGCCGCCGACCTGCTCGCGCAGGCGGAGCACGACCCGGATGCCTTCACGGCGGTGGTCACGCGGCACGCGCCCCTGCTCGATGCCGTTGAGGCCGCGCTCGCCCGGCAGCTCGAGACGCTGCCCACGGCCGCAATCGCCCGCGCATCCCTGCCGAACGGGATGGCCGTGCTGTGCGCGACGGACGACGAAGTGGTGGAGACGTGCGACCGGCTCGCGCCCGAGCACCTGCAGCTTTCGGTGCGCGACGCGGACCGCCTGGCGGCCCGGTGCCGGAACGCCGGGGCCTGTTTCGTGGGCGAGCAGTCGGCGGAAGTGTTCGGCGACTACGGCGTCGGCGGGAACCACGTCCTGCCCACCGGCGGCGGGGCGCGGTACACCGCCGGCCTCTCGGTCCTCACGTTCGTGCGAGTGCGCACCTGGCTGCGGCTTGCGAATCCTTCAGTGGCCGCGGTCGACGTCGCCGCCCTTGCACGAATCGAGGGTTTGGAGGCACATGCCCGGGCCGCCGAGCGGCGTTCGGGGCGGGGATGAGCCGCGGCGGGGTCGCCGGCAGGCCCGTTTTCGATCCGGAACACATCCAGTTCGCGGCTGTTGGCACGCGATCTTGGTGCGCATCAGTCGAAAACGGGCCGCGAATGGTCGAATTCGGGCTGTTTTGGCACGGAGACGGGGGAATTGGCACAAACCACCGGGTCACGCTCAGGCCCTGCTCCCCCGCCCGCCTAGAATCGTATTCCAATCCTCACTGGGAACCACGCCGAGTTCTCGGACCCCGTGAACACGGTCGTCGCGGCGAACTCGAGGAACGTCTTCGTGTCGCCCCAGGTGTAGTTCACGCCGACGCCGCCCGAGAGTCCGAAGTTCTGGTCCGCGCGCTGGCTTCCCAGCCCCGACGCGTTCGCGTACGTGAATCGCGTGTTGTAGAGCCCGAGCCCGCCAAACTGGTAGAACGCGTCGCTCGAGCGATGGACGATGTCGAACGTCGTCTCGATGAACTGGATGTTGTCGTACGTGACGTTGCCCTTGAAGTACGTGAATCCGAACGTGCCCCGCCCGGACCACGGCGCGTCGGGGTCGCCGATGCCATGTCGGAGCGACACGCCGAAGCCGGTCCTGGCGAGCCGGTCGAAGGTCCCCATCGGCAGCGCGACGGAGAGCGCGGCCGAGGTGCCGTCGAGGCTGCCGAACTGCGCGCGCGCCGGCGGGGCGAAGGCTGCCACGGCGGTGGCCGCGGCGAGGAACCGATGCAAGCGGATCATTGGGTATTCCTGAAGACGGATGCGATATGCGCCCTACTCTTGGTGAGACGGGAAGGTTCCACCTTCGTTCATCCCCAAACCGTGCGAACGACACGCGTGCACGGAACTCCGGCCACGCCCACCGTTTACGATAGATAGGGGCCGCGTCGCGGCCCGAATCGGACGGAGAACGTGCACATGGCAAGGACACCCCACTCGCAACGGACCATCGCGACTGCCCTCGCCGCGGTGCTGCTGGCCGTGGCCTGCGGCGGAAACGACTCGCAGAAGGCCGAGCCGCGGCAGATCGACCTCGCCCCGCAGAAGGCCGCCGAGCCGCAGCTCGCCGACCGGCCGCTTCCCAAGGCCGAGCCGGCGCGAGCGCCGGAGTCGAAGCGCCCCCGGCAGGTGCCACAGAAGCTGGAGCCTGAAGTCCAGACCAAGGTGGAAGAGCCGCCGCCATCGGCGCCGGCGCCCATTCCGGTCGCGACGCCGGCGCCTACGCCGGTGCCCGCAACCGGCGTGGTCGAGACCGGCACCACCTTCACCGTGAGGCCCGCGGTGAAGATCTGCACCAACACGCACAAGGTGGGTGACCGCTTCACCGCGACGCTCGCCAATCCGGTGCAGGGATCCAACGGCGCGGTCATCCCGGCCGGCGCGGTGGCCATCCTGCGAATCGTGGACGCGTCCGGGAACACGTCGGCCAGGGACAGCGCGCATCTGGCGTTCGACCTCCTGTCGATCCGGTACGACGACCAGACGTACGAGGTGGTGGCGCACGTCACGCAGTCGGCGCCGCTCGACCGCGTGAGCAACCAGAGCACCACTGACAAGGCGAAGAAGGTCGGCACGGGCGCCGTGATCGGCGCGATCGCGGGCCGCATCCTCGGCGGGAACACGCGGTCCACCGTGCTCGGCGGCGCGGTGGGCGCGGCGGCCGGTGCCGCGGTGGCGGCCGGCGACACGCGCTACGAGGGCTGCCTCAGCGGCGACGGCGCCATCACGCTGGCGCTCGACCGGCCCCTCGTGTTGCGGCTGCCCCACGCGCCGTAGCGCCGGCCTTTCGCAAGTCCCCGAACCACCTTAGCCTCCACCCCATGACCCCCCACGCGTGGCGGGCGCCCCTCGCGCTCGTCGTCGCCGCGATCCTGTCGGCCGGCGGGTTTTTCGCGGCCGGCACCGGCGCTGGCGCCCTGCTGCAGCCGCTGTCCCCCGTGACCACGCTCCTGCTGCCACTGACGGCGGCATTCCTCGGCGTACTTGTCGCCAACGACGTCCGTCCGATTCCGCGCATGGCGCTGGCGGTGCTGGGCGTTGCGATGGGCGGCGCCGGAGCGATCCTGGCCGGCTGGCTTCCGCTCGCGTGGTTCGGGTTCTACTGGTGGGCGCTCCTGGCCGCTTCAGTTGCCGGCGTGGTCGCCGGCGCGCGGCTGGCGTTGATGGCGGACGCGCGAGTGGTGGGAACGGTGGGCTTCGTGCTGGCCGGCGGGACGCTGGTGGCCGGCCATTACCTGCACGGCGACGAGGCCGCGATCGATTCCGTGGTGGTGGAGGCGCGCGCCGACGCCGCGGCGCCCGCCCTCGAGGCCTGGCAGGAAGTGATCGGGTCCGACGCCGTGGAGCGGGTGCCGCCCCGCCCGGTGGGTCACGGGGGCGTGCCCACGGTCACGGGGATCGCCATGCCTGCGCCGCGCCCGTCCGAGCCGCGCCGCGTGACCTTCTCCGACAGCACGGCCTGGGTGGGGCGCGTGTCGGAGTGGGACGACGAGGAGCACCTCGCCGTCGTCGTCGCGCCGCCCGACGTGGAGGACGTGCGCGGGCTCGACGCGTTCCGGGCCGGCTGGGGCGAGACGCTGGTGGTGCCCGGCGGCGTGGAGTACGACCTGACGGCCGTCGGTGACACCGCCACCACGATCGTCGTACGGGGGACGTTCCGGATGGCGCACCACCAGCGGGCGTACCCGGCGCGCTGGATGTCCGGCGTCGCCCAGCGCCGGGCGGACGAGCTGGTCGCCGTGCTCCGCACGCGGGCCGAGGCTCGCGCGAAGCGGCCGGAGCCGGCCCTCACCGGCGAGATGCGGATGCTGCGCGATTCCGGCCTCGCCGGGCTCGCGTTGGCGCGCGGACGTGACGCGGCGCCGGGGCACGTCGCCACGCTCTTCGTCAACGGCGCCTACGCCGTCGAGGCGGCGCAGCAGGCGGGCCCCGCTCCGGTTGGTGGCGCGGCGGCGATGTCCGCCGCCCTCGATGCGGTGCTCCTCCACGACGCGGACCGCGCGCGCACCACGATGTGGATGTGGACCGCCGGCCCCTCCGGGGGCGCGGCCGGCGCGATGGACACCGTGCGCTTCCGGTACGAGGACTGGCAGGGGCGCTGCGTGGAAGAGACGGCTGCCGTGACCGTCGCGGCGGGGTTCGTGAAGGCCGCGGGCCAGCCCCGCCGCGCGCGATGCGAACTCTCGGCGATGCGTGAACGCGCCCGGCGCGCGCGGGTCGTCGCGCGCCTCGCCCTGTCGGCGGGCGATCCGTCCGACAGCTGGTCCGTGGTGCCGCTCGCGCGCGGCGAAACGCGGGTGTTCCTCGACAGCGTCGTCTTCCGGCTCGACACGCTGCGCCTCATCGCCCGACCGCTCGACGGCAACCCGCAGCGCGTGGATTCGGTGGTGCCCGCGCTGTCGGTGAAGACCGACCGCGCGTGGTACGCCACGCGGAAGGGGACCGGCCTGGCGTTCACCCGCGACATCGCGCCGAAGGAGGAGTGGACCCGGACGCGCGTGCGGTTCACGGTGCCCGTGGATGCGACCGTGACGCTCGACGGAATGTGGCCGACGTTCGAGGTGATCCTCGGCGTGCCGAAGACGCCCGACAACACGTACGGGCGCGCGTGGACGTACGCCCACGCGCCGATGGCCTACTTCAGGGGCGTGCGGCTGACGCTGCCCTGACGGCCGGGGCCGGCGGGGTCAGTACCCGACGGCCGCCGAGCCGGCCGAGCGTGGCTCGGCCACGCCCTGCCAACCGCCCTTCACGCGCAGGATGGAGTTGACGGTCGCCAACCCGCCGCGCGTGCCGACGGCGTGGCCCATCGCCTTCAGCGAGTCCACGACCGGCCCGGCGAGGCCGCGCGTCTCGTAGTCGAGCTGGTCCGGCAGCGCCTGGTGGTGCAGCCGCGGCGCGCGCATCGCGTCGGCCAGCGTCATGCCGTGCTCGATGACGTTGAGGATGACCTCCATCGTGGCCGTGATGATCGTCGGGCCGCCGGCCGCGCCGCTTACCATGAGGAGCTTGCCCTGCGGATCGAGGACGATGGTGGGCGACATCGCCGAGAGCATGCGCTTGCCCGGCTGGATGGCGTTCACCTCGCCCTGCACGAGGCCGAACATGTTCGGCTGGCCCGGCGCCGCGGCGAAGTCGTCCATCTCGTTGTTCATGAAGAACCCGCCGCCGCGTACCCACACGCCCGACCCATAGCCGCCGTTCAGCGTGGTGGTCGTGGCCACGGCGTTGCCCATCGCGTCCACCACGGAGTAGTGCGTGGTGTGCTCGGGCTCGGCGCCGGGGTTGAACTTCGGCGTCTTCGACGCCTGGCTGCGGTCCACCTGGGCGGCGAGCGTCTTCGCGTAGCCCTTGTCGGTGAGCTGGGCCATCGGGACCTTCACGAACGCCGGGTCGCCGAGTTTTTCGTTGCGGTCGGTGAACGAGCGGCGCAGCGCCTCGGCCACGAGGTGCGCGTACTCCGTGCTGCCCGCGGGCGGGAGCGGCGCGAAGTTCTCGAGGATGTTGAGCGTCTCCACCATCGTCGTGCCGCCCGAGGACGCCGGCGGCATGGAGATGAGCGTGTAGCCGCGGTACGTGCCCGTCACCGGCGTGCGCCAGACGGGCTTGTAGTTCCGGAGGTCGGCCTTGGTGATGATGCCGCCGCCGCGCTGCATCTCGGCCACGAGGGAGTCGGCGATCGGTCCCTCGTAGAAGGCGCGCGGGCCGCCGTCGGCGATCATCTGCAGCGTGCGCGCGAGGTCCGGCTGGCGGAACCGCGCGCCGAGGGGCACCGCGTTTCCATCGGGGCAGAACAGGTCCTTGCCGCCGAACTGCGCAATGAGCCGGCTGCACTGCCCGCCGCGCGTGAAGTTGCTGTCGGCGACGAACCCCTCGCGGGCCAGCCGGATGGCCGGGGCCATGACCCGGGCCAGGGGCATCGTGCCGTACTTCGCCACGGCCTCGGCCATCCCCGCCACGGACCCCGGCACGCCGGAGGCCAGGTACCCCACGGTGCTCTTGCTGGTGAGCTTGCCGTTCTCGTCGAGATACATGTTGCGCGTGGCCGCCGCGGGCGCCACCTCGCGGTAGTCGAGCGTCATCGAACGGCCGTCGGCGAGGCGGATGGTCATGAACCCGCCGCCGCCGATGTTGCCGTTGCTCGGCGACGTGACGGCGAGCGCGAAGCCCGTCGCGACGGCCGCGTCCACCGCGTTGCCGCCGGCCTTCAGGATTTCCACGCCCGCCTCGCTCGCGTAGCGCGACACGCTCACCACCATCGCGTGCTCGGCGAACGTGGCCGGCGCGCCGGGCGTGAACCGCCAGCCCGCGGGGAAGGCGCGCCGGGCCGCCTCCGCCGCGCGCGTGGGATTCGCGTCCGACGGGGCCATCGCCGCGACGACCGACGACGCGTCGGGCAGGCGCGTGACGGGCGTGGTCGCCGCCGTCGGTGCCGGAGCGGCAGCGGGGCCCTGGCCGGTGGCCCGCTGGGGTGCGCGCGCGCAGGCGAAGAGGAGCGCCGCGCCGATGGGCGCGACGAGCGACCGGATGACGTACCGGGATGCGGGCACGACGGACCTCCTGGAGGGACGCAGGCGGCCGGACGCTGGCCCGGCCGCGCACAGCCCCTAACTTAGCTGCCGTGGACCCACGCGTCACCGAGCAGCGGAACCCGCGCACCACCGCCATCGACCTCGCGTCGGCCGTCGGCATCGTCGACCTGATCAATGCCGAGGACCGGCTCGTGGCCGACGCCGTCGCCACGCAACGGGACAAGATCGCGACGGCCGTGGAATGGGCCGAGAACACCTTCAGGTCCGGCGGCCGCCTGTTCTACGTGGGCGCCGGGACCAGTGGGCGGCTCGGCGTGCTCGATGCCAGCGAGATCCCGCCCACGTTCGGCGCCGACCCGGGGCTCGTGCAGGGGATCATCGCCGGCGGCTACGCCGCCCTCACGCGCTCGCAGGAAGGCGCGGAGGACAAGCCCGACGGCGCGCGGCGCGACCTCGACGCCGTGCGGGTCACGCCGATGGATTTCGTGGTCGGCATCGCTGCGAGCGGCACCACGCCCTACGTGCGCGCGGCCCTCGAGCGGGCGAAGGAAATCGGGGCGTGCACCGCGATCGTCGCGTGCTCGCCTCCGCCGGCCGAGACGCTTGCCGTTGCCGACCTCGCGATCGTCGTGATCACGGGGCCGGAGGTGGTGACCGGTTCGACCCGGATGAAGGCCGGCACCGCGACCAAGCTCGTGCTGAACACGATCACCACCGGCGCGATGATCCGGCTCGGCAAGACCTACGGCAACCTGATGGTGGACCTCCAGGCGACGAACGCCAAGCTGAGGGACCGCAGCGAGCGCATCGTGGCCGAGGTGTGCGGCGTGTCGCGCGACGACGCGCGGGCGGTGCTCGAGGAAGCCGGCGGCTCGGTCAAGCTCGCCATCGTGATGCGCAAGCTCTCGCTGTCGAAGGCCGACGCGCGCCGGAAACTCGAAGAGGCAGGCGGCGTGATCCGACGGTTGTTGGGGGAGTGACGTACTCCGCGGGCCCCCCTCCCCCCTCACCCCTCACCCCTCACCACCCCTCACCCCTCACCACCCCTCACCCCTCACCACCCCTCACCCCTCACCCGCGCCCCTCACCCCTTGTCATTAGTCTGGCCCGGCACCGCCCGCCCCGAGTCCGACGTCATCGTCGGCCTGATGTCCGGCACGTCGCTCGACGGCATCAGCGCCGCCGTCGCGCGGTTCCGCGAGGATGCGGGCGGCGGCATCACGCCGGACCTGCTCGCGTTCGTGGAGGTGCCGTACGACGCGGCGATGCGCGCCCGCCTCGGCGCCGCGCTCACGGGGGCGAAGCCCGCCGAGTACGCGCGACTCGACTTCGACCTCGGCGACCGCCTCGCCCACGCGGCCATCCAGGCCATCGCCGAGGCCGGCGTCGCGCGGTCCGACATCGCCGCGATCGCGTCGCACGGCCACACCGTGTGGCACGACCCGCCGCACGCCACGTGGCAGTTCGGCCAGGCTGCCGTGATCGCCGAGCGGGTGGGGCTGCCCGTGGTGTCGGACTTCCGGGTGCGCGACGTGGCCGCGGGCGGGCAGGGGGCGCCTCTCGTGCCCATCGCCGACGCGCTGCTCTTCGCCGCGCCGCGACACTGGCGCGTGCTGCAGAACCTCGGCGGCATCGGCAACGTGACGGTCGTGCCCCCGGCGGGCGGCGCCGCGCAGCTCGCGGCGGTGCGCGCGTTCGACACCGGCCCGGGCGTCTGCGTGATTGACGGCGTCACGCGGCTGCTCCGGCCGGGCCTCGAGTTCGACCACGACGGCGCCCTCGCCCGCGCCGGCACGCCGATCGACAGCGTGGTGCAGGCGTCGCTCGCGGCGCCGTTCTTCGTCGCCGATCCGCCCAAGAGCACGGGCCGCGAGTTGTTCACGGAGCGCTACATCGCGGACTTCACCGCCCGTTGTCGCGCGGCGCGTGCGGGCTGCACCGACGCCGACGTCGTGGCGACGGCCGTCGCGTTCACCGCGGCCAGCATCGCGCTCGCGTTCGAGCGGTTCGTGCCCGAGCCGGTCTCCGAGGTGGTGCTCTCGGGCGGCGGCGCGCGGAACCCCGCGCTGTTCGACGCGATCACGGCGGCCCTCGATGGCGTGCCGGTGCCGATTGGAAGTTCCGGCCTCGCGGTCCGCGCGTTCGACGACGTGTTCTTCGACGGCTCGGCCAAGGAGGCGGTGGCGTTCGCCCTCCTCGGCTGGCTCCACCTCAAGGGGCGCGCGGGCAACGTGCGTACGGCCACCGGCGCGCGCGGCCCGCGCGTGCTGGGCACGTACACCCCGGCGTGAGCGAACTCGCGCGACTTTTGGTGCCGGCGCTGCGCTGGGATGCGGCGCACGGGTTTCGCTACCTCGACGGCCTCATCGACGACGCGCTCGAACTCGGCGCCGGCGGCTTCCTCGTGGAGGGCGGCCCGCGCGACGAGGTCGCGGCGCTCGTCGCGCGCCTGCACCGCGAGGCGCCGCATCCGCTCCTCATCGCGGCGCGGGCCGAGCGCGGGGCGGGGGAGGCGATCGGGGGGCTCACGCCACTGCCGCCCTTCGGCGCGGTCGCGGCCGTGGCCGTGGTGCGGCAGGACGGCAGCGACGTGCCGGGACTCGACGTCGAGGTGGTGCGCCGGGCGGCCCGCATCACCGTGCGCGAACTGAAGGGCATCGGCGTCAACTGGGCGCTCGCTCCCGCGTGCGGCGCCGCGACGCACGTGCGCGCCGCGTCGGACGACCCGGCCATCGTCGCGGCGATCGTCGCGGAATGGGTGGATGCGTGCCAGGCGGAGGCCGTGCTGGCGTGCGCGCTCGACGCGCCGGGCATCGGCGCCGCGACGGCTTCCGCGCGGGCCCGTGGCGTGCCGGGCCAGCCGCAGGGCCCGCTGGCGGCCGCCGTGGATGGCGGCGTCGCCTCGGCGATGCCTGGCGTTGCGCCGAACGACGCCCGGCGCGCGCGCGCCCTGGCGGGGCGGCGC
>JAYEKC010000339.1:0-13302 GCA_034716715.1 Gemmatimonadota bacterium
CAGCGGCTCGCCGGCGTGAACGCGGCCGACCTGGACGCCGGCCGCTTCGAGGCCGCCGACCGGCTGGCCGATCGGGTGAAGGCCACCGTGTTGCTCAAGGGCGTGCCGACGGTGGTGAGCGACGGGCGTCGCACGCTGGTGGTGGCAACCGGCACGCCGGTGCTCGCCACCGGCGGCAGCGGCGACATCCTCGGCGGGATCGCGGCCACGCTGCTGGCGCAGACGGGCGACGCGCTCGCCAGCGCCGCGAGCGCCGCCTGGGTGCACGGCCGCGCCGCGGAAATCGCAGGCGCCGGCGACGTGCGCGGCGTGACCCTCGACGACGTGCTCGACGCGATGCGCGCGGCGTGGCGGCGCGAGCCCGATCCGGCGCCGCCCGTGCTCGCGCACCTGCCGCGCTCCGGGGACCGCCCGTGAGCGGGACCCGCCTTGGCACGGGCGCCGAGTTCGACCTCATCCGCTCGCTGCTCGCGCGGTACGGCGCGGCTGCCGTCGGGGTGGGAGACGATGCCGGGGCGGTGCACGCACCGCCGGGCGAGATACTGCTCGCGAGTACCGACGTTGCCGTGGATGACGTGCATTTCCGCGCGGCGTGGCTGCCGCCGGACGCGATCGGCTACCGGGCCACGATGGCCGCGCTGTCGGACCTCGCCGCGATGGCGGCGGTGCCGCGCGGCATCCTGGTTGCGCTCACCCTGCCGCGCCGCTGGCGCGGGTCGGCCGGCGCGATCGCCGACGGCATTGCGCGCGCCGCGCGCGAAGCGTCGGCGCCCATCGTCGGCGGCGACGTGAGTGGGGGCAGCGCACTGGCGATCGCCGTGACCGTCCTGGGATCCACGGCGCGGCCGCTCACGAGATCCGGCGCGCGCCCGGGCGACGCGATCTGGGTGACGGGCCGCTTCGGCGGGCCGGCGCTCGCCCTCGACGCGCTCGCGGGCGGCGCGCGTCCGTCGCCCGCGGACGAGCGCCGGTTCGCGGCGCCGGTGGCCCGCATCCCGGAAGGGCGGTGGCTCGCCGCCCACGGCGCGTGCGCCGGCGTGGACGTGTCGGACGGGCTCGCGGCTGACCTCGCCCATGTCGCCGCGGCGAGCGGCGTGCGGATCACGCTCGACCTCGACCTCGTGCCCGCGGTTGACGGTGCCACGCCCGAGGTGGCCGCCGCGAGCGGCGAGGAATACGAACTCGCGGTCGCCGGGCCCGCCGACCTCGACGCGGCCGCGTTCGCGCGGGAGTTCGGCGTGCCGCTCACGCGCGTGGGAACCGTCGACGCCGTACCCCCGTCGCCCGGCGAGGCCGGCAGCGAGGTGCGCGTGATCCGGCACGGCGTGACCGTGCCGGCGCCCCCCGGCTTCGACCATCTCGCGCCGTGATCCGCGCCGCGTTCGTGCTCCTCGTGGCGATCCCGGCGACCATCGTGTGCGCGGGCGGCGTCATCGTGGCGGGGCTCCTCCGCGTGCCCGACCGCGAGGGCGGCGTGTACGACACGCTGCAACGCACGTGGGCACGACTCCTCGTGTGGGCGGCCGGCGTCCGGGTAGCGCTGCACGGCGCGGAGCACGCGCAGGCGGGCCGCCAGATCCTGGTGGGGAACCACGTGTCCTGGTACGACGTGCTCGCGGTGGCCGCGGCGGTGCCCCGGGCGCGGTTCGTCGCCAAGCAGGAGGTGCGCCGGATTCCCCTCGTGGGGCCCGCCGCGCAGGCCGCGGGCCACGTGTACATCGCACGCGAGAACCGGAAGGCGGCGCTCGAGCAGTACAAGGATGTGGCCGCACGGATCCACTCCGGGGCGCGCGTGATCGTGTTTGCCGAGGGAACGCGCGGAACGACGTACGCGTTGCGGCCCTTCAAGAAGGGGCCGTTCGTTCTGGCGGTGAGCGCGGGGGCGCCCATCGTGCCGATGCTCGTGCACGGCGCGGCGGAGGTGATGGCCAAGGGTTCGTTCCGCATCCGGAGCGGCCAGGTGGACATCCATTTCCTTCCGCCCATCCCGACCGACGGCCTCACCTACGAGGACCGCGACCGCCTCGCCGTCCAGACCCGGAACGCCATAGCGGCACTGTTGGAGCGGGCGTACCACGTGAAGAGCCCTGCGTGGGATCCACGCGCGGCGCGAACGACGCAGCCTCCAAGCCCCGCCGAAGGCTAAGTTTCTCGACCTGTCTACTGTCTACTGTCTACTGTCTACTGTCTACTGGTTACTGTCTACTCTCCATGTCCTCCATCTCCGCGATCATCGCCCGCGAAATCCTCGACTCGCGTGGCAATCCCACCATTGAAGTGGACGTTGCGCTCGACTCGGGCGCGGTGGGCCGCGCCGCGGTGCCGAGCGGCGCGTCCACCGGCGAGCACGAGGCCCTCGAACTTCGCGACGGCGACCCCAGGCGGTACCTCGGCAAGGGCGTGCTCAAGGCCGTGAAGAACGTGGAGGCCACCATCGCCCCGGCGCTGCGCGGCGCCGAGGCGTCGAACCAGATCGCGATCGACAGGGCGCTCATCGCCCTCGACGGCACGAAGACCAAGTCGAAGCTCGGCGCCAATGCGATGCTCGGCGTGTCCATGGCCTGCGCCCGCGCCTCCGCGAACGATGCCGGGACGCCGCTCTATCGCTACCTCGGCGGCGCGGCCGCCCGCACGCTCCCGGTGCCGATGATGAACATCGTCAACGGCGGGGCCCACGCCACGAACACGGTGGACTTCCAGGAGTTCATGGTGGTGCCGGTGGGCGCTCCGAACTTCGGCGAGGCGCTGCGGATGGGCGCCGAGGTGTTCCACGCGCTGAAGAAGGTGCTGGTGAAGCGGAAGCTCGCCACGGGCGTGGGCGACGAGGGTGGCTTCGCGCCCGACCTCGCGCACGACGAGGACGCGATCAAGGTCATCCTCGAGGCCATCGAGGCCGCCGGCTGCAAGCCGGGCGTGGACGTGGCGCTCGCGCTGGACTGCGCGGCCAGCGAGCTCTACGACGGCAAGCAGTACGTGTTCAAGAAGAGCGGCGCGAAGACGCGGTCGGCCGAGGCGATGATCGAGCTGTACGCCGGCTGGCTCGACAAGTACCCGATCGTTTCCATCGAGGACGGGCTCGCCGAGGGCGACTGGGCCGGGTGGGCAAAACTCACGGCCGCGCTCGGCGACCGTGTGCAACTCGTCGGCGACGACATCTTCGTCACCAATCCGGAGTTCCTGTCCCGCGCGATCGACGAGGACGTGGGGAACGCGATCCTCATCAAGCTCAACCAGATCGGCACGGTGACCGAGACGCTCGAGACCATCGAGCTGGCGCGCCGGAACGGCTACCAGAACGTCATTTCGCACCGCTCGGGCGAAACCGAGGACACCTTCATCGCCGACCTCGCGGTCGCCACGAACGCCGGGCAGATCAAGACCGGCTCGGCGAGCCGCACTGATCGCGTCGCGAAGTACAACCAGTTGCTGCGCATCGAGTCCGAGCTTGGCGGGGCCGCGGAGTTCCCGGGCGGCGCGGTGTACGGGCTCGCCTGAGGCGGACTCCGCCGTGACGGCCGCGCCGGTGACGGCGCGGTCCATCGTGATTCCGTGCCGGGACGAGGCCGCGTCTCTCGGCGGCGTCCTCGACGATGTCGCGCGGGCGTTTGCCGGGGCGACCCCGCCGGAAGTGGTCGTCGTGGACGACGGCAGCGGCGATGGCACCGGCGACCTCGCCGAGCGCCACGCCACGCGGCCCCGGGTGGTGCGACACCGCAAGTCGCGCGGATATGGCGAGGCGATCAAGTCCGGCATCGCGGCGGCAGCCGGGGCGACCGTCTGCCTGATGGACGGCGACGGGCAGCACGCGGCCGCCGACGCGCGGCGGCTGCTGGAGGCGCATCGGCCGCGCACGCTGGTTGTCGGCGCGCGAACCGACGCCGGGTCCGGCGCGCGTCGCTGGGCGCGGGCATTCCTCCGCTGGTGGAGCCGCAGCATCGCGGGGATCGACATTCGCGACACCAACAGCGGGATGATGGCGTTCGATCGCCGCGTGGCCGTGCGCCTGCTGCCGTTCATGCCGGAAGGCATGGCGTACAGCGATTCGTTCAAGCTGCTCTTCCACCTCCTGCGCATGGACGTGACGGAGGAACCCATCACCGTGCGCGAGCGCACGGGCGGGCGGTCGAAGAACGCGCCTGTCCACGGCGTACGCACGATGCTGTCCACGCTGGTGATGGTAGTCCTGATCAACCCCACGAGGGTGTTCCTGCCGCTCGGCGTGGGCGCCCTCGCGATTGGCGCGGGCTGGGCGATTCCGTTCCTCGTCATGGGCCACGGGCTCACGGTGTTCGCCACCGCGATGATCCTCTCCGGCCTCCTCTGCCTCGCGTTCGGCCTCGTGTTCCGCGTGCTCTCCGGCATCACCCAGAGCCTGATCGCCGGTTCCGACGCATGACGCAGCCGGGGGCGGGGGCCGCCACGGGCTCGCCGCTGGCTGCCGCTGGGCGCGCCCCGTGCCCCCTCTGCGCCGAACCTGCGACCGCGGAATTCGTGGCGGACCACATTCCCGTGCGCCGCTGCGGCGCGTGCGGGTTTCGCTTTGCCGCGGCGGATGACGTCCGGGCCGCCCGCGGCACGGACGCCGAGTTCTATGCCCCCGACTACTTCGACGGCCGCGACGACAGTGGGTACGCCGCATACCTCGCCACTGCGCCGACCCTTAGGCGGAACGCCGCGCGCCAGCTGGCGGCCGTGCTCCGGTCCGGGGCCGGCTGCGAGTGCCTGCTCGAGCTCGGGAGCGGCGGCGGTCACTTCCTGCACGCGGCGGCGCGGCACTTCGGCCGCGTGTACGGCATCGAGATCTGCGAGGGCATCTGCGAGCGGCCGCTCCCGCCGAACGCCACGCTCTTCGAGCGGCCGGTGGAGCAGGTGAGCGCGGCGGAGATCGACGGGCCCGTCACCGCCATCGCGCTGTGGGACGTGGTGGAGCACCTCGCCGATCCGTGCGCGACCGTGCGGTGGCTCGGACGCGTCGCCGCCCCGGGGTGCCGGCTGCTGCTCACGACCGGCGACGTCTCGAGCCCGCTCGCGCGCCTGATGGGCCGGCGGTGGCGCCTGATGACGCCACGGGAGCACTACGGATACTTCGATCCCGCGACGATTGCGCGCGCCCTGGCCGCCGGAGGGTTCGAGGTCACGCGCGTGCGGCATCCGTGGAAGTGGGTTCCGGCGTGCCTGGCGCTCGCGCAGCTGGGCCGGATGACCGGCTTGCTCATGAATGCATGGCGGCTCGTGCCCGAGACCTGGCGCGTACCCATGACGCTGGGCGACGTGATGCTGGTCGAGGCCACCCGGCGATGACGACGGGGGAGCGCGCCTCGCGCGCGTGGATCCCCGAGGCCGCGGCGATTGCGGTGCTCCTCGTCGTGCACGGGGCGTCCCTCGCGTCGGGCCAGCTGCGCGGCGACGACTTCCAGTTCCTGCGCGAGGCCCGCGAGCCGATCGGCGACACGCTGTTCCGCCCGTGGGGCGGCCACGTGTTCCCCCTCTGGCGCCTGGAAGCCTTTGCCGCACACCACCTCTGGGGCCTGAATCCCGTGCCGTACCGCTGGTGGCTCTTCGCGCAGGTTGCGGCCGTGTGCGTCCTGTCGCTCCGGGTCCTCCGCGCCTGGGGCGTGGAGACGCCCGGGCGGCTCCTTGCCGCCGTGCTGCTGGGCGCGTGGGCGCAGTGGTCGCAGGTGCTGTCCGGGTACTGGACGCTCTCGATCAGCGTCAAGGTGTGGGCGTTCACGCTGGTGGCCGTGCTCGGCGTCCTGCACGAGGGGTCCGGGTGGGTGCGGCGGGGTCTCGTGGCCGTCGGCGTGCTGCTGGCCGTGCTCGAAGACCCTGCCGGCGCGATCGTGATCCCGGCGGTGGTGGGCGCACTGCTGCTGCGGCGGCCGCGGCGGCCGGCGGCGCACGGCGACCCCATTGCCGGGTGGAGTGTCGCGATGCTCCTCATCGCAGCCGCCGTGATCGCCTTTGGGCAGGTGCTCGTGCGCGCTTCCGGCGCGCAGATCGCGGACCTTGGCGCACTTGGCGGCGGATCGCGCACGCTCACGATGGCGTTCCTGCTCGGTCCCGTCGCCGTGGGCGCGACCCTGGCGCCGTCGCTCGCCGCCCTCCTTCCTCCCGCGCTGGTGCCGGTCGTGGCCTGGGGGGTGGCGGCCGTCGCGGCGCTCGCGATCGCGCTCGCGTGGCGGGCGGCCGGAGTGCGACGGCCGGTCATCGTGCACGCGGCGCTGATGCTCGCCACCGGCGGCGCGCTGCTCGCGGCGACACGGCCATACGCGGACTTCCGGTTCATGGCGTCGTGGACCCACTACGTGATGTACGTCTTCCTGCCGGTGGTGGCACTGGCGGGAGCGGCCATGGACGCGTGGTGGAGCGCCCGGTCCGCCCCTGGGCGGAGCGGGCGCGCGATCCTGGCCCTCGGCGGTGCCACCATTTTGTTGGCTCAGGTTGGCGGCGGGGCTGTGGCCAGCAGGCTTCGACTGCCGGGGGCGCCAGCCTGGGAGCGCGAGATGGCGCGTGGGAGGGCGGCGGCGTACGCCACCATCGCCGACTCGGTGCTCCGGCCGATCGCCGCCGCCGTGCCCCGGGGCGCGAACGTCCTCCAGCTGCCGAGCCCGTTTCTTGAGGCCCGGTTCCCGCGCGAGCACCCGTTCTTCCCCCTTTCCTTTTACTCGGAACTCGGCGGCCTCGCCGCAGAACAGGTGGGCTGGGTGACGCCACCGATGCCCGTGTGGGTCGACGTGGGGCTGCGCGACGCAACCGTGGTTGCCGATCCGAGCCGCGTGGTGGATCCCGCGTTCATCCGCGCCCTCCATGCGCCCGGATGGCTCCGCGACACGTACTTCGCGGCGGCCGACGTTGCCGCCGAACCGACGCTTCCGGTGGCGTGCGATGTGGCGCGGCGCCGCGGCGGCGGAGTGGTGGGCGGTTCCGCGCGCGCACGCCACGTACTGTTCGCCGTCGCGGCTCCAAGCGCCGAGCCGACACGGCTGGAGGCGACCTTCGCCACGTCCTTCCGTCAGGCGGCGGCCTATGGAGTGGTGCTTGCGCCGGGCGCCAGCGGTTGCGTCGCACTCGACCTGCGCGGCGTTCCGGAACTGGCGTTGAGCGATTCGGTGCGGCTGCTCGGCGTCGCGGGCGCTCGTGCGGGGCAGGTGAACGTGCTGGGGATGTTTCCGCCGCGCAACTGACCCGAGCCGGTGACCGGCGGCGACGACCGGACGTCATTCCGGTGCACCCATGCCGACACCCACCGCCACCACCCCGAGGGCCGGATCCGGCGCGTTGCTGAAGCGCGCGATCGTTGTGGTGCTCGCGGTCGCCATCGCGGCGTTCGCGGTGCAGGGCGGGGAATGGGGCACGTTCGACCTCATGGCGCAGAAGCGACGCATCGCCCGGCTGGAGCTGGCCGTGGACTCGCTGCAGCATGTCGTGGACTCCCTCAAGACCTACAAGGGGCGCATCGCGACGGACCCGGCGCTGCAGGAACGCATCGCGCGCGAGGAGTTCGGGATGGTGCGCGGCAACAAGGAGCTGCTGTACCGGTTCGCCGAGCCATCGGGAGCCGGTCCCCGCCCGTGACGTCGCCCGCGGCGCACCCGTTCACGCGCTCGCCCGGCTGGCTCACCGTCGCATCCGGCGCCCCCGAGGTTGGGCTTGGCGCGGCCTTCCTGGTCACGTGGGTGGACCCAGCGCGGTTCGGCACTTCGATGGTGTCATTCGCGCTCGAGCTGATGCTGCTCGAGTTCATCCTCATCCACTCGGCCGGGTTCATGGGCGTGCGTGCGGCAAAGGCCGGCAGCGCGCGGGCGCGGGTGATCGTGATCGTGGGCCTGGGGCTCTTCTACTCGCTCTTCGTCGGCGGCTTCTGTCTTGCGCTCGGCCGCGTCCGTCCGCTGGTGTCGTTCTGGATCGTGACGGCGCAGCGCCTCGCCGGGGACCTGCTGGACCCCAAGCCCGGCGAGGAGACGCGGGCGTGGTTCGGGACCAACCTCGCGATGAACGCCATCCTCTACTTGCTGCTCGCCGGCGCCACAGTGATGCTGCCCGTTCCAGCGCTCGGAATCACCTCGCCGGTGCGCGAGGCCGTCGGCGTTGCTGGCCGGGGGCTCTGGGTGGACGAGCCGCAACGCGTCGTGGTGCTTGCCGGGCTCTACTACCTCGTGCGTGGCGTAATGACCGTGGGGGCGTGGCCGCGGCGGGCATTTCCAGCGCGTGACACCATTGCGGGGCAGTTGAAGGCCGACGCTTGACGCCATTCGGCGGCGGCCTATCTTTCACGCATTGACGCGGGGTGGAGCAGCCTGGTAGCTCGTCGGGCTCATAACCCGAAGGTCGCGGGTTCAAATCCCGCCCCCGCCATCAGCGGAAGACAACGGGGAAGGCCCGGCCGGTTCGGCCGGGCCTTCGTCATTGGCGGGCGAAGCGCTATTTTTCGCGCTCGCGTCGGTGCACGCTTGGCAGGGTAGCTCAGGTGGTTAGAGCACGGCACTCATAATGCCGGGGTCGAGGGTTCGAGTCCCTCCCCTGCTATTTCGAAGAAGTGGCATTGTGGGGGGCGGCGCGCCTCAGCCGGTCCGTGAGCGGCAGGACGACCGCCGCGGCGAGCAGCCCGGCCATTAGCGGCCGCAGCGGTTCGAGCCGGGCGCTGGTCGCGAGCCCGATGGACGCGACGGTCAGCAAGCCGTTGAGCACCACCGCCAGCGCCCAGGTGGTCCGCCGGGGTGGCGGCCGGAGGGCCAGGGCGGCCGCAAGCAGCCCGGTGAGCCCGCATAGGAAGAGCACGATGGCGGCGCCCCGCGGCCGGACGCAGCCGGCGCGGTCACGGTTGCCGTGGCGAACGACCCACACGCAGGCCGCCAGCGGCGCCGCGTCCAGGACGTATGTCGCGCCGTCGGAACCAACGGCGACGCCCGTGGCCCAGAGTTGCTCCGTTCCTGGCACCACCGCCGCGCCCGATGGGGCCACCCGCACGACACGACGTGACCCGTAGTCCGCCACGAGGAGATCGCGGCCGTCGAGGGCCAGCCCGACACCGAGACCGATCTCGATTCCCGGCGTGTCCACCGACTGGACGAATCCCTCGCGCGTCACCACGCGAATGTTCGAGCGGTCGGTGACGAACAGCCGGCCGTCTGGGTGCAGGGCCATGGCCGAGTAGTGAAGGTCCGAGAACCGCGCGACAGCGGCCGGTCCGTCGCGAAAACCCGGGGCGCTGCCGGCCAACGTGGCGACATGTCCGTCCGGCTCGACGCGGATGATGCGGCTGCGTTCGGACGGTGCGACGGAGTAGACGTTGCCGGCCGAATCGAGGGCGAAAGGATCGCCCCACGCGCCCGCGGGACCCTGCGTCACGCGGGCGAGGCGCCCATCGGGCGACACGCGCCACAGGATCCGCTGCTCGTCGGAGATCGTGTAGATGTTGCCGGTGCCGTCGAGGACGAGGTGGTGGGGCAGCCCCAATCGCGCGTCCTCGACGAACACTGTCAGGCGGCCGCTGCGGTCGATGCGGTAGATCGCGCTCTTCCCGATCACCACGAAGTAGATGTCGCCCGCCGGCGTGACGACGATCCCGGCGCCGGGGTGCGCGGCGGCCGGCTTGGGCAGCAGGTTCGCCACGAGGAACGCGCACACGGTGATCAGGCGTCCCACGCATCCTCCCGGACCGGGGCACCCCGCGTTGGTGGGGGTGCCGCATCGTGTGAATAACACCGGCTGTGCGCCAGCGCCAACCGCGGCGACCTGCCGGGCGGCGCACGCGGTTTCCACGCGCGGGTTCCGCGTGACGGCGTACCGCGGTGCAGCGAACGGCGGCCTGACTCCCGGGCTGCTTGCGCGGCGTTGCGTCCGGATGCAGCGTTGTGGCGAATGTGACAGCACGTGCAGCCAGTGGCGTATATGGTGCAGGCAATACCGTTGGCCGCTGGTCCGTTCGTGGTCCTCGACGTCCCCCCCCCACCGCGAGGAGGCAATGCGACTCGTTCCACGGAGAGCCACGCTCTCCGCCATCCTGATTGGGATGGCCCTGCTCGGCGCCGCACCGCGCGCCAGCGCCCAAGGCACCATCGCCGGGCGCATCCTGTCCGAAGAAGGGCAGCTCCCCATCGGCGACGCGCAGGTGCTGGTGGTGGGCACGAGCCTGATCGGCGTGACCAACGCCGAGGGCCGCTACACCATCCGCAACGTCCCGGCGGGGACGCAGACGGTGCGGGCGATCCGCATCGGCTACGCCGAAGGCAAAAAGACGGTCGCCGTGACGGCCGGGCAGACGGCGGCGCTCGACTTCGTCCTCACCCAGAGCGTGGTGAAGTTGCAGGAGGTGGTGACGACGGCCACGGGCGAGCAGCGGCGCGTGGAGCTCGGCCATTCCGTCGCCACGCTCGACGTGTCGCAGAAGATCGCCGAGTCGCCGGTGAAGAACTTCGGCGACCTGCTGGTCGCCAAGGCGCCGGGCGTGCAGGTGTTGCCCGCGAACATGACGGGCGGCGGCAGCCGCGTGCGCATCCGCGGGGCCAGCTCGTTCTCGCTGTCGAACGACCCGATCTACATCATCGACGGCATCCGGATGACGAGCGGCAACGGCGCCATCATCGGCGTGGGCGGCACGTCGGGCAACCGGGTGAACGACATCAACCCGGACGAGATCGAGAACATCGAGATCGTGAAGGGGCCGTCGGCGGCCACGCTGTACGGCACCGACGCGGCCAACGGCGTGATCGTGATCACGACCAAGCGCGGGCGCGCGGGCCGGACCAACTGGACCGTGTTCGCCGAGCATGGGCAGATCTCCGACCCGAACGACTACCCGAGCCAGTGGGCCCTGCTCGGCAAGTCGCCGGGGTCCAGCACGCAGCGCAAGTGCTTCCTGCGCGAGCTGTCGCAGGGCGCCTCCGCGACCGGCGCGCTGTGCACGCTCGACAGTGCCACGTCACTGAACGTCTACAAGAATCCTGACCTGACGCCCATCAAGCTCGGTGCCCGCGACAACTACGGCGTGCAGGCGAGCGGCGGCACCGAGGCCACGCGGTACTTCTTCAGCCTCGACATCGCGAAGGAAACCGGCCCGTTCGGCCTGCCGGCGTTCAACGAGCGGCGCTTCGACTCGCTGAAGGTGGTGCTCGACCCGTGGACCAAGCGGCCCAGCCAGCTCGAGCAGGGCTCGTTCCGGGCGAACGTGAACGCGTCGCTCTCGCCGAACCTCGACGTTGGCGTGACGAGCATGATGACGCGGCTCGACCAGCGCCTCCCGCAGGTGGACAACAACGTAAACAGCTTCTGGTACAACGGCATGACCGGCCCCGGCTGGACGGGCGCGGGCCCCGGCTACACCGGCACCGGGTCGCTCGGCCAGCCGCTGATGGGGTACGCGTCGTTCACGCCGGGCGAGATCTTCCAGCGCCTCACGACGCAGGGCATCCAGCGGATGATCGTCGGGACGAACATCAACTGGCGGCCGCAGACGTGGCTGGCCGCGCGCTCCGACCTGGGCGTGGACCTGACCGACGAGACGGACTTCTCCCTGCAGCGGTTCCACGAGGGGCCCGACTTCTCCACGCAGCGGCTCGGGTCGGCGAACGACTCGCGGGCCAACATCCGCAACATGACGGCAAACATCAGTGCGACGGGTACGTGGCAGCCCCGGTCGTGGCTGAACTCGAAGACCACGCTCGGCACGCAGTACGTGAACTTCAACCGGTACCAGAACGGCGCGTCGGGCACGATCCTCCCGCCGGGCGCCCAGACACCGAGCGCGGCGGCGACGCCGAACGCCAGCCAGAGCACGACGCTGAGCAACACGCTCGGGCTGTTCGTCGAGGAAGCCCTGGCCATCAACGACCGGCTCTGGGTGACGGGCGCCGTCCGCACCGACCAGAACAGCGCCTTCGGCACCAACTTCCAGCGCGTCTACTACCCGAAGTTCTCGGCGTCGTGGATGATCTCGGAGGAAGGGTTCTGGCCGCAGCGCATCCCGCTCCTCAACAGCCTGCGCCTCCGCACGGCGTACGGCCTCGCGGGCCAGCAGCCCGGGCCGAACGACGCGCTCCGCACGTTCTCGACGACGACGGTGAGCGTCGCGAACACGGACATCGGCGGCCTGCTTTCCGCGCAGCTTGGCAACCCCAACATCAAGCCCGAACGCACGCGAGAATTCGAGATCGGGTTCGAGGCCCGGTTGTGGCAGAACCGCGTGAACCTCGACATGACGTACTACAACAAGAAGAACACCGACCAGCTGTTCAACCTGCCGATCGCCGGCTCGGCCGGTACGAGCGTGACGTCGGTGCTCACCAATCTCGGCGCCACGCAGAACACCGGCGGCGAGATGCTCATCAATGCGCAGCTGTTCGAGAGCCGGCGGTTCTCGTGGGACATCACCATCTCGGGCTCGCACAACTCGAACAAGCTTGTGACGCTCGGCAAGGACCTGAGCGGCAACCCGCTGCCCACCATCGGCCTCAACACCACCGTGCAGCAGGTGCCGGGCTATCCGCTCAACGGCTACTGGGCGCGGCCGTTCACCTACAAGGACGCCGATGGCGACGGCATCATCGTGCCGTCCGAGGTCACGACCGACACGGTCTGGCGCTTCCGTGGCTACTCCGGGCCTCGTGACGAGTTCTCGTTCACGAACGGCATGGACTTCCTCAACCGCCGGCTGCGCATCACCACGCTCGTCGACTTCAAGAGCGGGTCGAACCTTCTCAACAACGAGGAGGGCTTCCTCTGCCAGCAGAGCACGTCGTGCCCGTACACGTCGTCGCTCCACCCGTCGCTGGCCAACCAGGCCCGCGCCATCGCCTACCGCGACAAGGGCACGCTGAACTCGGCGTGGGGCTTCCTCGAGCCGCTGCAGTTCTGGCGCATCCGCGAGTTGTCGGCCGTGTACACGTTCGAGGACCGCATCGCGCGCAGCGCGTTCCGCGCGCAGGGGGCGAGCATCAGCCTTGCGGTGCGCAACATCCACGTGTTCACGAACTACACCGGCGTGGACCCCGAGGCGAACTACAGCCAGGGCGACACGCAGGCCACGCTGCTCACGGCGGGACCGCCGCGCTACGTCACGATGCGGCTCAACCTCCGTTATTGACCCCCGCCGAGGACATCACCATGCGAAATGCAATCAAGAACGCACGGGTCGCGGCGGCCGGGCTGCTCGCCGTCGTCGCCTTCACGGTGGCGGGATGCGACCGCGTCCGGGACAACCTCCTGACGGCCCCCGACCCAGACATCATCCAGCCGTCCACCGTCACGTCCGCCGACGCCGCCGAGGCGCTTCGCGTTGGCGTGCTCACGCGCATCAGGCAGGTC
>JAYEKC010000340.1:0-2600 GCA_034716715.1 Gemmatimonadota bacterium
CGTGCTGCGTCGCGCGGTGGACGTGCGGCCGAGCGAGCTGACGGCGCTCGTCGGGTCGTTCGTCTACTTCTACTTCGCGCTCGCGAGCTGGTTCGTGCTCAGGCCCATGCGCGACACGGTCGCGGCGTCCATCGGCTCTACGGAACTCTCCGTGCTCTGGATCGGCACGCTCGGCACGATGCTCGTCGCGAACGCGGTCTTCTCCGCCGTGGTTGTCCGCCTGCCGCCGCGCAAGTTCATCCCGTACGCGTACCACACCATCGCCCTGTCGCTGGTGGTGTTCTACTTCGCCTTTCGCACGTACGGCGCGGCCGAGGGGTCGGTGTCGGACCTGCGGATGGAGAAGGCGTTCTACGTGTGGACGAGCGTGTTCAACCTGTTCGTGACGTCGCTGTTCTGGTGCTTCATGGCAGACGTGTTCCGCAGCGACCAGGCCAAGCGGCTGTTCGGGTTCATCGGCGTGGGCGGCACGCTGGGCTCGATCACGGGCTCGGCGGCCACGGCCGCGCTCGCCCGCGCGCTCGGTCCGGCCAACCTGCTCCTCGTCAGCGTGGTGCTCCTCGAGATTGCCGTGCTCGCGGTGATGCGCTTCCCGCGCATCGAGGCGCGCGGCGCGGCTGGCACGGCTGGCGCAGTCGGCGCGGATGGCGCCGCCGGCGCGCCCATCGCCGTGCCGGGGCCGGCGACCGAGGCGCTCGGTGGGCGCGCCATCGACGGGTTCACGAACGTCGTCAGGTCACCGTACCTCACCGGGATCGCCGTCTTCCTTGCCCTGTTCACGTTCGGCTCCACGTTCCTCTACTTCGAGCAGTCGGCGATCGTCGGCGCCGTGTATCCCGACCGCGCCTCGCGCACCGAGGTGCTCGCGCAGATCGAGCTGGCCGTGCAGGTGCTCACGGTGGTGACCCAGATCTTCTTCACCGGCCGCATCATCCGGTGGTTCGGCCTGGTGACGGGGCTTGCGTTCCTGCCCGCGCTGTCGATCGTCGGGTTCGGCGCGATCGGCGCGATGCCCACGTTCGCCGCCGTGGCCGCGTTCGTCGTGTTGCGCCGTGCCGGCAACTTCGCACTCACCAACCCGTCGATGGAGGTGCTGTTCACCGTCGTGCCGCGCGAGGACAAGTACAAGGCCAAGGCGTTCATCGAGACGTTCGTCTATCGCGGCGGGGACCAGCTGGGGGCGTGGGTGTTCGCCGGGCTCATCGCCACGGGCATCAGCCATGGCGCGGTGGCGTGGCTCGCCGTGCCGATCTCCGCCGGCTGGCTCGTACTGTCGGTGTGGCTTGCTCGTCGTCAGGCGGCGCTTGCCGCAGCGCACGCTGGCCCCGGCGCCGGCGCGGCGGTCAACGCCGTGGCGCCGCCGCGGCCAGCCGTTCCGTAAGGCGCTCGAGGGCGGCGGCGAGGCTCGTGAAGCCTGCGGTCTTCTCCACCGCGGCCTCGTCGAGGTACAACGCCCGGTTCATCTCCACCTGGACGCTGTGCACGCCGCGTGGCGGGTTGCCCACCTGCTGAACGATCGTGCCGCCCTTGTAGGGATCGTTCGCCGTCACCTGGTAGCCGAACTCGCGTAGCGAGTCCACGATGAGCGCGGTGAACGCCGGATCGGCGCTCGCGCCGTCGCGGTCGCTCACCACGAAGTCGGCGCGCCTGGCGCCGGGCCCGTCGGGCGTCATCGCGTTGCCCACGGACTTCATCGAGTGCCAGTTCACGTGCCAGCAGACGCCGTTCGCGTCGAGCGATGCGGCGATCAGCTCGTGCAGCGCGGCGTGGTACGGCTCGTACACGCCGGCGATGCGCCGCCGCACCTCGGCCACGGTGAGCGGCGCCGCGTTGATTTCCACGCCCGGCACCACGTAGCGGCGGATGAGGCCCAGCCCGCGCCGGGTCTTGTCGGTGGGAACGAGCGGCTCGGGCCAGGGTTCGGCGAGCAGTTCGGCGTCGATGTCGGCCGTGGTCCGGTTCACGTCGATGAAGCAGCGCGGCGCGGTCTCGTCGAGCACCACGGCGCCGTGCGCAATGGCGCCCGACAGCAGTTCGTCGACGTACGCGTCCTCACCGCGCCGGAGTTCGGCGCGAGTAGCCTTCGTGCGCCAGTCCGGGGGATACTCACGGCCGCTGTGCGGCGAGTCGTACACGAGCCGCACCGGGCCGCCGGGCCGGCGCACGCGCACCGCCATGGCGCTACAGGCCGAGCAGGACCATGGCGGCGAGCGCCACGGCGCTGACCCCGATGATGGCGAGCACGAGCGGCATCACGTACCGGATCCACTCGCTGTACGACACCTTCCCAGTCGCGAGGTAGGCGAGCAGCATGCCCGACGTCGGGGTGATGGTGTTCATGATGCCGTTCCCGAACAGGAACGCCTGCACGGTGACCTGGCCCGACACGCCTGCGAGCGTGCCAATGGGCCCCAGGATCGGCATCGTCACCGCCGCCTGGCCGGAGGTGGACGGGATGAACACGTCGATCACCATCTGCAGCGTCATCATGATGTTGGCGACGAGCACGGGGTGCCGGCCCTCGACGGCGCGCGACAGGAAGGCGATGATCGTGTCGAGGACCATCCCTTCGCGGAGCACCACCTCCACGGCCGACGCGA
>JAYEKC010000341.1:0-2591 GCA_034716715.1 Gemmatimonadota bacterium
CGCAGCGGGAGATGAGCCAGCTCGAGGCCGTGCTCGGCAGCAAGGCGCGCAGCGGCCAGCAGTTCGACGCGTGGGACGCGGCGTATGGACCCATCGGGGCGGATGGATATCCGCGCCGCCTCTGGGACCGACTCACCGGCCACATCGACAAGGAGGTTGCCGCCTACTGGCGCGACAACGGCTACGACCTCACCTGGCTGATGGCGAAGCGGTGGCCCACCATCGGCCCGTCACTCACTGGCAAGATCCACATGTATGTCGGCGACATGGACAACCACTACCTCAACCTCGGTGTCTACCTGATGGAAGAGGCGGCGGCCAGGCTCGACAACCCGAAGGCGAACTTCACGTTCGAGTACGGCCGGCCGATGAAGCCGCACGGGTGGCAGCCGTTCACCAACGCGGAGATGATCCGGATGATGGACCGGTTCAGGAAGCAGCGCGCGACGACGCCCTGAGTGCCTGCGGCGCCGCGCGCGATGGCCTGCCGTCCGAGGCCGTCAGCGACGGACCAGGTCGCCGGCGAAGAGTGCACGCACGTTCGGGTCCAGCGTCACCGCCGCCGGTTCCTTGTCGGCGGCGATCGTGAACCGCCCGGTGGCGCCCGTGAGCGCGACCTGCTGCACCTTCTGGGCGGCCCCCGGCACGGTGACGCCGATGTCGAGCGGGAGCGTGAACGGCTCGCCCGGCTGTACCTGCCGGAGCTCCACCACCACCTCCTTCGCCGCGGCGTCCCACCGCCACGTGCCCTCGAGCCGGGGAATACCGCCGCGGTAGAGCCATTGCGCGAAATCGGCCGACAGGTCCTGCCCCGCCGCCCGCTCCATCGCGTGCCGGAAGTCCGTCGTGGACGCGCTGCCGTTCCGGTGCGTGGCGTAGTAGTCGCGGATGCCCGCCCAGAACCTGTCGTCGCCCATCCGTTGCCGCAGCATGTGCAGGACCCAGCTCCCCTTCTGGTACGTCATGGCCGACGTCACCTGCGACATGTCGTCGAGGTTCTCGTGCACCACGCGGTAGTCGGGCGTCTTGGCGTAGAAGTCCACGACCGTCTGCCGCGACGCGCGCAGCCCGGCCGCGAACTCGTCGCGACCGTAGGCGTGCTCGATGAAGAGCAGCGTGAAGTACGTGGCGAACCCCTCGCTCAGCCACACGTCGTTCCAGTCGCTCTCGGTGACGGCGTCGCCGAACCACTGGTGCGCGATCTCGTGGATCACCACGTTCCGCCAGCGCACGGTGCGCGTGCCCGTGACACTCCCCGCCGAATAGAGGATGGCCGACGCCGCCTCCATCCCGCCGCTCACCGAGTTCGACTGGATGTTCGCGAGCTTCTCGTACGCGAACGGCCCGATCCATTCCGAGTAGAACGCCATCACGTCCTTCACCGGCACGGCGAAATCGTGGAAGCCCGCGTCGCGGTCCTGCGCGAACACCCACGTGGAGAGCGGAATCCCGCGGTAGTCGCCGAGCTGTTGCACGGCGAAGCGCGCCGCCCCGAGCACGTAGAGCCAGGGGGCGATGGGCACCGACTCCCGCCACACGGTCCGCCGCATGCTTGACGGAAGGTCGGTGGTCTCCACAAGCGACCCGTTGGACACCACCTGGTACTGCACCGGCGCCGTGACGTCCATCTCCATCGTCGCCTTGTCGGAGATGTGATCGATGGTCGGCAGCCACTGCCGCGCCTTGTTCGGCCAGTCATCGGAGAAGAACGAGCGGTCGCCGTATTTCGTGGGCTTGATCTGGAGTCCGTCCGCGGGGATGCCCGCGTAGCGCACCACGAACTCGACCATTTGCCCTTCCCTGGACGGCTCGGCCAGGGTGATGGCGAGCCGGTCTGCGGTGTGCCTCCACGCGAGCGGCCTGCCATCCATCGTCACGGCGCCGACGGTCATTCCGCGGCCTTGCCGCGCCGGCGTCACGGCCGCCAGGTCCAGCTCCACGGTGCGCAACCCCGCGGCGAGCAGCCGCATCCGCACGGTGGCCTCGCCCTGGATCCGGTCCGTGGTGTCGCTGAGCACGATTGCGAAACGGTAATGCTCCACGTCCACGGGCTGGCGCGGGTACGTGTCCAGCGTGAGGGCGGCGAGCAGGAGGAGCGGGAGGTTCATGCCACGGCACCGGAATGTGGGCGACCAGCAAGGGGCGACGCTTGATGCTGCCGCGGCGGCACCGCCGAAGCAAGGCCGGACCGCCGCCAGGTGCCCGCCACGTCACCTGTCCGCGGCGGCAGGCGCGGAATACCTTCACGCGATGAAGATCACTCGCATCGTCGCCTATCGTGTGGAACTCCCGCTGCACGAGGGATCGTACAAGTGGAGTGGCGGCAAGTCCGTCTCGGTCTTCGACAGCACGATCGTCCGCGTGGAGACTGACGCCGGCCTCGCCGGCCACGGCGAGGTGTGCCCCCTCGGCCCGTTCTACCTCCCTGCCTACGCCGAGGGCGTGCGCGCAGGCCTACGGGAACTCGGACCGCACCTGATTGGCGCCGATCCCCGCCAGCTCGCCGTGCTCAATCGGACGATGGACGCTGCGCTCAAGGGCCATCCGTACGTGAAGAGCGGCATCGACATCGCCTGCTGGGACATCCTGGG
>JAYEKC010000342.1:0-13201 GCA_034716715.1 Gemmatimonadota bacterium
GGGATCATCTTCCCCATCGCGCGCAGCCTGGCCGACGCGTACGAGTCCCGGCCGGGCGAAACCGCACGTCGCCTCGGCGCATTCCTCATGGTGACGATTTACCAGAGCGATGTCGTCGCGTGCGCCATGTTCCTCACCGGACAGGCGTCGAATGTCATCGTGGCCAAGTTTGCGCGCGAAGCCGCAAGCATCGACCTGTCGTACGCGCGGTGGCTGCTCGGCTCCATCGTGCCGGGCATTGTCGCGTTGATTGCCGTGCCGCTCATCGTCTATCGGCTGTATCCCCCGGAGGTGCGGCACACGCCGGACGCCGCCCGGATTGCCCGCGAGGAGCTCGCGCGCATCGGCCCGATGAGCCGCGATGAGCGCATGATGCTCGTGGTTTTCGCCCTCGTGTCGTTGCTCTGGATGACCACGGCCCTGCACCATATCGATTATGCCGTGGTCGCGCTCGTCGGGGTCGCGGCGCTGTTCCTGAGCGGGGTGCTCGAGTGGACCGACATCACGGGCGAACGTTCCGCGTGGGATGTGTTCCTCTGGTACGGCGGCCTCGTGCGAATGGCCGAGGCCATTGGCAGATCGGGACTCACGGAGCGGTTTGCACAGGCCACCGCGAGCATGACAACCGGTTGGGCCTGGGGCGCCGCGCTCACCGTGTTGCTCCTCGTGTACTTCTATGCGCATTACGGCTTCGCAAGCATCACCGCGCACGTGACGGCGATGTACGTGCCGTTCCTCGTCGTCCTCATTGCGGCCGGAACGCCGCCGCTCCTCGCCGCGGCGATGCTCGCGTACTACTCCAACCTATCCGCCGCATTGACACATTTCGGCACGACCACCGCGCCTATCTACTTTGGCGCGAACTTCGTGACGCAGCGCGACTGGTGGAAGCTCGGCTTCGTGGTTTCCGCTGCAACCATATGTATATGGGCCGTCTGCGGCCTCGCATGGTGGAAGGTTCTCGGATGGTGGTAGCGAGCGCCTGACACTCCCGGCGGGTAGTTGCGTCATGGATGCATCACTCGACCACTCGCTCCGCTCATCTTGTTTCGCTGCGTTCGCGTTGGGGGAAAGCTCCGGTGCGCACGTTGGCGCGGGGAGGACGTGGCGGACCGCCTCCAGCGTCCATAAGTCGTTGAAATGAATGGCCTTGTGTGGGCCCGCCGTCGCGTGACGGTGGGCCCGCTGCAGTTTAATGCTGGCACGATGTCGCATGACGCACGTGAAATTGTGCTTAATCCGCCATCCTCTGGCCGATTGCAGCACATTTGTCTGTTGAAATCGCGAAATTGTCGTCGTAGATTTGCATTTTTCGCGCAATTGCCGGAACACCGCTTACCAGCCGGAGCCCCTACCAAATGACCGACGCCTCGTCGTCCCGTTCCTCCGCCACGCGCGCGATGGCATCGCGCTTCGTCGCCTCGCCTCGCCCGGCGTCTGCCGAGCTGCCGTCGCCAACATCGGCGTACTTCGGCATCAACACCTTCGGCGCGCGCCAGATGCGTGCGAAGCTCCCGGCTGAGGTATACGCGAAGCTCGTTGCGTCCATCCGCCTTGGCAACAAGCTCGACCTGGAGATCGCACCGACCGTCGCCCAGGTGATCAAGGAATGGGCCGTCTCGCGCGGGGTCACGCACTTCTGCCACTGGTTCCAGCCGCAGACCGGCCTTACGGCCGAGAAGCATGACGCGTTCCTCAGCTTCGATGAGAACGGCATCCCGATCGAGAAGTTTTCCGGCGACCAGCTGATCCAGAGCGAGCCGGATGCGTCGTCGTTCCCGTCTGGCGGCCTGCGCGCCACGTGGGAAGCGCGCGGCTATACAGCGTGGAACCCGGCTTCGCCGGTGTTCATCATGGAGTCCGGCGGCGCCAAGACGCTGTGCATCCCGTCCGCATTCATTGGATACCACGGCGAGGCCCTCGATGAGCTGACGCCCCTCCTGCGGTCCAGCGACGTGCTGTCGCAAAAGGCAGTTGCCCTGCTCGAGCTCCTGGGCGACAAGGGCGCGCTCCGCGTATACACCACCCTTGGGCCCGAGCAGGAGTACTTC
Organism: Gemmatimonadota bacterium; assembly: GCA_034716715.1. Taxonomy (GTDB): domain Bacteria; phylum Gemmatimonadota; class Gemmatimonadetes; order Gemmatimonadales; family Gemmatimonadaceae; genus Fen-1231. The sequence continues at coordinate 2,052 of JAYEKC010000342.1, forward strand.
CTGATCGACCGTGGCCACTTCGCGCTGCGGCCCGACCTCGTGATGGGGGGCCGGACACTCGTGGGCGCGGCGCCGCCGCGCGGCCAGCAGCTCGAGGACCACTATTTCGGCGGCATCCCGGAACGCATCCAGGCGTGCATCGCCGAGGTGGAGCACGAACTCTACAAGCTTGGCGTGCCGATCGTCACGCGGCATAACGAGGTTGCACCCTCGCAGTTCGAGATGGCGCCCGTGTTCGAGGAAACAGACCTCGCCGTCGATCACAACCAGCTCGTGATGACCATCCTCAGGAAGGTCGCGCTGCGCCACGGCCTCCAGGCCCTCCTGCATGAGAAGCCGTTTGCCGGCATCAACGGCTCCGGCAAGCACTGCAACTGGTCCATGGCCATCGTCTCGGACAACGAGCTCGATGGAGTCAACCTCCTCAAGCCCGGAAAGACACCGCACCAGAACGTGCGGTTTCTGCTCTTCCTCGCCGCGGTGCTCAAGGCCGTCCACAAGCACGCCGGCCTCATCCGCGCGGGCATCGCCTCGAGCGGCAACGAGCATCGGCTCGGCGCCAACGAGGCGCCGCCGGCGATCATTTCCGTGTTCATGGGCGCCATGCTCACGAAGGTGATCGAGGACATTGCCGCCGGCCGCACCAGCAAGGCCGCGGCCGACGCGATGATCCAGCTTGGCGTCGCGAAGCTGCCCGACATCGCCAAGGACAACACCGACCGCAACCGCACATCCCCGTTCGCCTTCACGGGCGCGAAGTTCGAGTTTCGCGCCGTAGGTTCGTCGCAGTCCATCGCCTTCCCCGTCATGATCCTCAACGCCACGGTCGCCGAGGCGATCGGGGAACTCACCGCCGCCCTCAAGGCCGAACTCAAGAAGACGAAGAACCGCGACGACGCCGTCCTCAAGGTCGTGAGCGCTGCCTTCAAGGCCACCAAGGTCGTGCGGTTCGAGGGCAACAACTACGCTGACGCCTGGGTGGTCGAGGCGAAGAAGCGCGGCTTGCCGAACCTGCGCCGCTCACCGGAGGCGCTGGCACAGATCGTCACTGCCTCATCGCGCAGGCTGTTCACCGCGCTCGGCATCATGTCGGCTGAGGAAGTGGAGTCCCGCTACCACATCCGGCTCGAGCGCTACGCGAAGGACATGCTCATTGAGCTGCACACGCTCGCCGAAATGGCCGACACCATGATCGCGCCGGCCGCGCACGGCTACCTCGCCTTGCTGCTCGAATCGGCGGCCGCCGCCCGCGCCGCAGGCGTAAAGTCTGTGCCCCAAGTGGATGCCGCGAACGCCGTCGCCGCGCTCGTGGCGGAACTCCAGAAGGCGGCGAAGAACCTGCACGCAACGATCGCGAAGGCCGAGGCCATGCACGACGACGTCGTGAAGCAGGCCCAGTTGCTCACCTCCTCGGGCGCCGACGCGATGGCGGCCGTGCGCGCCGCCTCTGACGCGCTGGAGCTGAAGATGGATGACGCCCGGTGGCCCCTGCCCCGCTACCGCGAGATGCTCTTCCCGGTGTGAGGTCGGCACATGCGACGAGGGGCCCGGGGCGGAACGCCCCGCGCCCCTCGTCTCTTGTGGCACTAGTACTTCGCCAGGTATTGCTCGAGCTCCCACGCCGACACCTGCGTGATGTACTCACGCCACTCCTGTCGTTTCGCTTCAAGGAAGTGCTTGGCGATGTGGTCCCCGAGCGCCGCGCAGATCACCGCGTCCTTCTCGAGTGCGTCACAGGCCTCGTTGAGGTCGTGCGGCAGGTCGTCGATCCGGAGGCGCCGTTTCTCGCGGAAGCTCATCTCCCAGATGTTCTCGTTCACCGGCTCCCGCGAGCTGGCGTCGGTCTCGAGGCCGTCGAGGCCCGCCGCCAGCATCACCGCCAGCGCCAGGTAGGGATTCGCGCTCGGGTCGGGCGATCGGAGTTCCACCCGTGTCCCCGGACCGCGCCGTGCCGGAACCCGGATGAGGGGCGAACGGTTGTGCATCGACCACGCCACGTTCACGGGCGCCTCGTACCCCGGAACGAGTCGCTTGTACGAGTTCACGAGGGGATTCGTGATGGCGCTCATCCCCTTGGCATGCGCGAGCAGCCCGCCGATGTACTGATGCGCCGTGCGGGACAGCTGGTACTCCGCCTTGGCGTCGAAGAACGCGTTCTTCCCGCCCTTGAACAGCGACTGGTGCGTGTGCATGCCGCTGCCGTTCTGCCCGAAGATCGGCTTGGGCATGAACGACGCGTGGAGGCCGAACTGCTTGGCCACGTGGCGCACCACAAACCGGAAGGTCGTCAGGTTGTCGGCCGTGGTCAGGGCGTCCGCATAGCGGAAGTCGATCTCGTGCTGCCCGTGCGCGACCTCGTGGTGCGCCGCCTCGATCTCGAAACCCATCTGTTCCAGCACGTCCACGATGGCGCGCCGCGCGTCCTCCCCGAGGTCTACCGGCGTCAGGTCGAAGTACGACCCCACGTCGTGCGTCGTCGTCGCCGGCGCGCCGTCGGGGCCGAGCTTGAACATGAAGAACTCGGCTTCCATCCCGGCGTTCATGGTGTAGCCCAGCTTCTCCGCGCGTGCCACCTGCCGCTTCAGTGCACCCCGTGGGTCGCCGCCAAACGGCGCTCCGTCCGGCGTCGTGATGTCGCAGATCAGGCGCCCCACGCGATTCTCCGGCGTGCCGCCCGGAAAGATCTTGAAGGTGGCGAGGTCCGGCGTGAGGAGCATGTCCGACTCCTCGATCCTCACAAAGCCCTCGATCGACGAGCCGTCGAACATGATGTCGCCGTCCACTGCCTTCGTGAACTGCGACGCCGGGATCTCGACGTTCTTGTTCACTCCGAGGATGTCGGTAAACATCAGCCGGAGGAACCGCACGTTGTGCGCTTCCGCCAGGTCGAGGATGTCCTGCTTGGTGGCGCCGGACAGGTCGGCGAGCAGCGAGCGGTTCTTCCCGGCCACGGGCTCCATCGCGTGAGCGTGAACGGGAAATATCGGCCCGCACGGGGACCTCGGCAAACCGGCGACCTTCCGCCGCGGGGAACACCCGCCGTGATATCTTCCGGCATGACAAAATCCTCCGGAGCCGCTGCCTGCCCACGTTGCGGTGAGCCGGCAACCGGGCAGTTCTGCGCCTCGTGCGGCGCTTCCCTGACGACCCAGGCCTGCGCGTCGTGCGGCGGCAAGATCGCCGCGGGCGCTCGCTTCTGTGAACACTGCGGAAAGCCCACGGCCGGCGCGGCCGGACCCGTGCGCGGCGCCCCGCCCGCGTGGATGATCGCCGCCGCCGTGCTCACCGTGCTCGTCGCGTTCATCGCCGGTCAGCAGTTCGGGACCCGCAGCGGAGGCGCCGACACCGCCACCAGCGGCGCGCCACTGGCGCCCTTCGCCGGCAGCGGCGCCGCCACGACCGACATCTCGAGCATGACCCCGCAGGAAGCCGCCAGCCGCCTGTTCGATCGCGTCATGCGGTACTCCAGTGAGGGCAAGGCCGACAGCGCCGCGATGTTCGCCCCAATGGCGATCATGGCCTACGAGCGTATCGGCCCACTCGACGCCCACGCGAGGTACGACATCGGCTCCATTGCCGCGGTCACCGGCGACGCCGCCGCCGCTGCCGCGCAGGCCGACACCATCCTGAAGGCGAGTCCCACACACCTCCTTGGCCTCCTCCTGGCCGCCAAGGCCGCCGTCCTCACGAAGAACGCGTCGGCCGCGGCCGGGTTCCGCCGCAGGTTCGCTGCCGCAGTCACGAGTGAGCGCGCCAAGCGCCTCCCGGAGTACGCCGACCACCAGCGCGATATCGACACCGCCCTCGAGGGCGCGCCGAAGCGCCCCTGACCAGTTCCCCTCTCACGATCGATTTCCCGTGCGAATCCACGTCGCGCACAGTCCGGATTCGGACGACGCGTTCATGTTCTACGCCCTCGCCGAAGGGCTGATCGATACCGAAGGACTCGAATACGTCCATGAACTGCAGGACATCGAGACCCTGAATCGGCGCGCCCTGATGGGGGAGCTCGAGGTCAGCGCCGTTTCCATTCACGCGTACGCCCACATCGCCGACCGTTACGCCCTACTCTCGAGCGGCGCCTCCATGGGCGACCGCTACGGCCCGCGCCTCGTCACGCGAGGCCCGGCGAGTCGCGCCGACGTCCGCGGCAAGCGCATCGCGGTACCCGGCCTCCTGACAAGCGCGTACCTCGCCCTTCGCCTGTACGAGCCGGAGTTCGAGGCCATACCAACCCCGTTCGACGAGGTCGAAGCCCGCGTGCTCGACGGCTCGGCCGACATGGGGCTCATCATTCACGAGGGCCAGCTGACCTTCGCTGATCAAGGATTGGCGCTGGTGGTTGATCTTGGGGAATGGTGGTACTCGGAGACAGGACTTCCCCTGCCGCTGGGGGGAAACGTCGTCAGGCGAGACCTTGGAACTGAAATAGTATCGAAGATTTCGCGACACTTAAAGGCCAGTATCGCATACTCATTAGGCCATCGAACAAAAGCACTTGATCACGCGATGAGATTCGCGCGCGGCCTTGAACGAAGTAAGGCCGACGAGTTCGTCGGGATGTACGTGAACGACTGGACCCTGGACTACGGCGAACAGGGCCGGACGTCGGTCGAACTCTTCCTCAAGCGCGGCGCAGAGGCCGGAATCATTCCACACGTCGTCCGGCCGGAGTTCGTCGCCCCATAGATCATTGTCGCGCATTGGGATGCACGATCCCAACGCCTCCCTTCGCGAATACGTTAAAAGGCGATGAAGCTGCGGTTCCTGATTCTTCCCCTCGGGGCTATGGTTGGCGGCGTCTCGAGCCTTGCCGCCCAGCGTCCGGACACGGTTCGGTACTCCATCGCCGATGCGGTGGTTCACTCCATGCAGGCCTCCGACGAGGCCTCCTTGAGCCGGCTCACACTCCGCGTGAGTGACGCGCAGTTTGGCGCGGCGCTCGCGTCGGCCGTTCCCCAAATCCGCTTCCAGGGCAGTTACTCGCAGGTGCTCCAGAATGCCCGCGCGACCATCGTCGGCAACGTCTTCGGGCAGAGCTACACCTACCAGACCACGTTCGTCGCATCGCAGACGCTGTTTCAGGGCGGCCGCATCGTCGCCGGTGCCAGGTCCGCTGGCCGCCTGCGCGAAGCGGCGGAATACGACGCCGGCGAAACACGGGCCCGCCTGGCCGTGGACATGCAACGGTCGTACCTCAACGCCCTGTACCTCCAGCGTATCGTCGAGCTTCAGCAGCGTAACCTCGAGCTCGCGACGGAGCGCATGCAGCAGGTCGAACAGTTTCTCACCGCGGGACGGGCAGCGCGTTACGATCTGCTGCGCTCGCGGGTTGCCCGCGCCAACATCGAGCCCCTCGTGCTGCAGGCCCGCAACGATCTCGACAACGCGCTGCTCGACCTGAAGCGGCTCCTCGACGTCCCGATGGATCGTCCGCTTGTGCTCACGACGGCGCTCGACACGTCAATCGTCCGGGCCATCGTCGACGCAACCGCAGGGGATGCCGCCCCCGACCTCCCGCGCGGGAGCGTCCGGTCGGCGGAACTCACGCTCCTCGCCAGGCAGGACGGGGTGCGCGTCGCGCGCGCGCCGCTCCTGCCAACCGTGAGCATGACGTTCAACTACGGCTACCTCGGACTTCCCACGATGAACGGGCTGCCCGATCGGTTCGGCGCGACCTCGGGTGCCTTCTGCAATCCCCCGTCCACCACCCGTGTGTGCCAGAACAACGGGTTCTTCCCCGATCGGAGCTTCGGCGTCCAGGTCAATTGGGCCGTCTTCGACGGCCTCCTCACCAAGTCGAACATCGACCTCGCGACCGCGCAGCGAGCCATCGCCGAGACGAACCTGCATCAGCAGCGTGAGGCGGCTGCCCTCGACCTGGGCCGGGCGCGGGCCGAATTCAACCGGGCGCGGGCGGCGTGGAATGCACGCGGCCAGAACTCGGCCGAGGCGGAGGAGTCGTTCCAGCTCGCTTCGTTGCGGTTCTCCCGGGGGCTGGGGACGCAACTCGACGTCACCGACGCCCAGTTCGCCATGTTGACCGCACAGGCCAACGAGGCCCGGGCGCTCGTGGACGTGTATCTCGCCACTGCGGACCTCGCCCGGGTGCGCGGCCGACCGATTCCCCTCCCAACCGGCGCCACGATTTCGGCACGCGCTCCCTCGGGCAAGGCTCCCAAGTGACCACCATGCTGCGGAGGACGGCCATTCTGGCCGGGATCATCCTGTTGTGCGCCTGCTCGGTTGGCGCCCAGGATCATGCGAAGGCGCCGGGCCGCGACGGTGCGGCGGCCGCGCAACAAGGCCAGCAAGGTGCGCAGGGCCAGCAGGCCCAGCAGGCCCAGCAGGGCCGACGCGGCGGGCGAAGCGGCGATACCACCAGGTCGTCGGGAGGCGGACGCGCGGCCGCAGGCGACACGGCTGGCGGCGCGCGTGGTGGGCGCGCCGGCCGAAACGCATCTATCGTCCTCGGCGCGGCGGACGTCGCCAAGGTCACGAAGGGCACGGTCGAGGCTACGATCGCGGTTTCCGGGGATCTTCGAGCCTTGGAGTCCGCCACGATCCGGTCGCGCCTCGACGGCATCTTGGAAAAGGTGTACGTCCGGGAAGGCCAGGCGGTCACCATCGGTGCCGTGCTTGCCAAGTACGAGTCGAGCGAACAGGAAGCGTCGCTGCGCTCGGCGGATGCCGACGTCGCTGCCACCAGGAGCGACGCGGAAACCGCCGCGTGGAACGCCGAGCAGTCCCGCGAGCTCTTCAAGGTCGGCGCCATTGCCGAACGCGACCTCCGGCTGGCCGAGCAGGCGGCCGACGCGGCCAAGGCGCGCCTCGCCGCGTCCGAAGCGCGTCAGCGCGCCGCAGCGAACGTCGTGCGCGACACCCGCGTCCTGGCGCCCTTTGCGGGGACCATCGAGAAGCGGCTCGTGCAGGACGGGGAAAACACGCCCCGCGGCACGCAGCTCTTCACGATGGTGCGCGCCGCCACGCTCGAGCTGATGGGGTCGGTGCCGGCCAAGAATTCCGACGACGTGAAGCCCGGACAGACCGTGCGCCTCACGGCGGACGGGCGGGCGTTCACGGGCCGGGTTTCGCGGGTCAGCCCCACCATTGACCCATCTTCGCGTTCGGTCGCCGTCTATCTGACCGTCCCCAATCCTCGCGGGCTCCTGAAGGGCAACACCTTCGCCACAGGCCAGATCGTCACGGCCACGGTTGGTGACGCGTTGACGGTGCCGTCATCGGCACTCCGCGTCAACGCCGACGGGACGCGCCTCTTCGTCTACAAGATCCAGGGGGACGCCCTGGAGATGACATACGTGAAGACCGGCATCACCGACGAGGCGCATGGAACCGTACAGATCGTCGATGGACTTCGTGAGCAGGAACAAGTGGTGGTGGGTTCGCCGGGCACGCTTGGCCCCGGCATGAAGGTGCAGATCATCGGCAACGAGGGCCGCGGCGGTCGCCGCGGCCGCGGCGCCGCTCCCTGACCGGTCGCCGGCCACCCGGCGGACATTCGCATGTTCCTCTCCGACGTATCCATCAAGCGTCCGGTCTTCGCCACCATGATGATGGTGGCACTCGTCGTGTTCGGCGTCGTGGGCTACTCGCGCCTCGCCGTCGACGAGTATCCCGACGTCAGCTACCCCGTCATCTCCGTCAGCACGTCCTACCCCGGCGCATCGCCCGAGGTCATGGAGCGAGAGGTCACCCGGCCCATCGAGCAGGCGCTGAACACGGTGGACGGCCTGAAGGAGATCACGTCAACGTCGTCTGAGGGTTCGTCGAACGTCCGCCTGAACTTCAACCTCGGCGTCGACCCGGTCCGGATGCAGCCGGAGATCTCGGTCAAGGTCGCCCGCATCCGCCGCCAGCTCCCGCAGGAAGTCAACGACCCGGTGATTCAGCGATTCGATCCGAACGATTCGCCGATCATGACGATCGCCCTCGGCAGCTCCACGCGCACGCTGCGTGAAGTCAGCGACCTGGCCGACCAGGTCATCCGGCCCCGCCTCGAAAGCGTTTCGGGTGTTGGCGGCGTGAACCTCAATGGCGCGGCAACGCGGCAGATTCGGGTCGAGCTCGATCCGGTGAATATGCGCGCCTATGGCGTGACGCCCGCCAACGTCATGACCGCGCTCCAGCGCGAGAACCAGGACGTGCCGGCCGGGCGCATCGTGAAGGGCGACGCCGAGCGCCTCGTCCGCATCACGGGACGGCTCACCGACCCCTCGGCGTTCCGCGACCTCGTGGTGAACGTGCGCAATGGGACGCCCGTCCGCGTCCGTGATATCGGGCGCGTAGTGGACACCATCGCCGAGAAACGCTCGGTCTCCCTGCTTCGGGGCGTCCCAAACGTGTCGCTCGATGTCCTGAAGATCTCGGGATCCAACACGGTCGACGTCGTGGCGGGCGTGAGCGACGTCATCGCCGAGATCGAGCGAACGCTGCCGGCCGACCTCGAGCTCACCATCGTCCGCGACAATGCCAAGCACATCCGGGAAGCGCTGTCCGACGTGCAGCTCACGATCGTCCTCGGCGCCGTCCTCACGATCGCCATCATCTACCTGTTCCTGAACTCGTGGCGCTCCACGGTGATCACGGGCCTGACCCTGCCTGTCAGCATCATCTCGGCGTTCTTCATCATGTGGGCATTCGGCTTCACGCTCAACACGATGACGTTGATGGCTCTCTCCCTGGCGATCGGCCTGCTCATCGACGACGCCATTGTGGTGCGCGAGAACATCGTGCGCCACGTCGCAATGGGAAAGGACCACCACCGCGCCGCCAAGGAGGGAACGGACGAGATCGGCCTCGCGGTGCTGTCCACGTCCCTCGCCGTCGTCGCCGTGTTCATTCCAGTCGCGTTCATGGGCGGCATGATCGGCAAGTTGTTCTATCAGTTCGGCGTGACCGTGGCCTTTGCCGTGCTGGTTTCGCTTTTCGTCTCGTTCACCCTCGATCCCATGCTCTCGAGTGTATGGCACGATCCTGAGGCCGGCGAGCACGGAGAGGAAGCGAGGCGTCACGCCGGTCCCATCCGGCGCGTCGCCCTGGCATTCGACGGATGGTTCGAGCGGACGGCCAACCGGTACCCGAATTGGCTCCGCTGGTCCCTCGCGCACCGGCCGGTCATCGTTGGGGGTGCGGCGACGTCGATCATTGCGGCCTTCATGCTGGCGCGCTTCGTGGGCTTCACCTGGATGCCCGACTACGATGGGGGCGAGTTCACGGTCAACGCCCGCACGACGCCCGGCGCAAGCATGCAATACATGGTCGACCGTACCCGCGCGGTCGACAACTACCTGAAGACGATCCCGGAAGTGGACTACACGCAGATGTCCGTCAACGCCGGGGGCGGCGGACGGGGCGGCGGCGGCAACATCTTCGTCAAGCTCAAGCCCAAGACGGAACGCAGCCGCTCCCAGTTCGACATCCAGGCCGACATCCGCACCCAACTCAACCGGTTCCCCGGAGTGCGGGTGAGCATCGGGTCGACACCGTCCATCTTTGGCGGCCGCGGAGCACCCGTGCAGATCAACGTGCAGGGGCCGGAACAGGCCCGCCTCCGGCTCATTGCCGCGCAGGTGCTCGATGCCATCAGTCGCGTGGACGGGATGGGCGTGCCCACCTCGTCGGACGACGGTGAAATTCCCCAGCTGAACGTGAACGTCGATCGCCAGCAGGCGTGGGCGGCGGGCCTTGGCCTGAACAGCATTGCCACGACCCTGCAGCCCCTGTTCACCGGCGGCCGCGCGACGACCTGGCAGGATCCACAGGGGTACTCCCACGACGTCGTCGTCATCTACCCCGACTCGCTGCGGGCGACCGCCGCGAACGTAGCCGACATCCCCATTGCCGGCACCGGACTCGACGCCGTGACTGGGCGCAATGCCAGCATTCCCCTCGCGCAGGTGGCGGAGTTCCGCATGGGCGTCGGACCCCAGACCATCCAGCGGCTGCAGCTGGAGCGGCAGGTGCAGATCACCGCGTCGGTCCTGCCGGGGGCGCCCGTGGGTGACGTCGCCGACCGCGCACAAGCCGCCATCGACTCCCTGGCCCTGCCCGCTGGATACCGTACGCGCTTCGGCGGGGATGTCCAGAACCTGAACGAGACCAAGGGCTACGTGCTTGAAGCACTCGGCCTCGCCATCGTCTTCATCTACCTCATCCTGGCGTCGCTCTTCGGCTCGTTTATCCAGCCGCTGTCCATCATGCTGTCCCTCCCGCTCAGCTTCCTCGGCGTCGTGCTGGCCCTCCTCCTCACCAAGGGCACGCTCAACGTGATGTCGATGATCGGGATCATCATGTTGATGGGGTTGGTGACGAAGAACGGCATCCTGCTGATCGACTTCGTCAATCAGCGGCGTGCTGAGGGCGAGTCGCGTCTCGACGCCATCCTGCAGTCCGGGCGAATCCGGTTGCGGCCGATCATCATGACCACGATGTCGATGATCTTCGGTATGCTGCCGCTCGCGTTCGCCATCGGCGAGGGGGCCGAACAGCGCGCCCCCATGGCGCGCGCCGTCATCGGCGGCCTCATCACCTCGACCCTGCTGACGCTGTTCGTCGTGCCGGTGGTCTTCTCCCTGCTGGACGACGCAACGGAGTGGCTCCGCCACCGCCGGCGCGCCCGCGCGCCACAGCCGGGCAGCCCGGTCCCCGTCCTTGCCGATGCGAACGTCCGCACCTCGGCTTGACGTTCCCGCTTACACGTAGTATTCAGCGGTGGAATCGGACCTGCTTTTCGGCACCATAGGGAGGCTCTCATGCTGAGCGACGCGACAACCACCGAGCGCGGCTACGACGACGATGGCGAGGACACCGGGTATGTCGGCGGCGGTGGCGGCGCCTCTTACGATGAGGACGACGACGAGGACGGCGGGTGGGCCATTACCAAGGACCACAGCGACTCCCTCTGGGACAGCACGGAGGAGTCGGGGGACGACGACGACGAGTCGGCCGAACTGACGGACGCCGCCGAGGACGAAGAGGACTCCGACCTGTTCGAGGAGGAGTCTCCCCGCCGGCGCGGCGCGCCGGCCGCTTCCTCTGCGAAGGGCGCGCCCGCTGCGTCCCAGGCGCCGGCAGGGGCCGCTGCGAAGCCCGCTGCAACGGCCCCGAAGGCAAAGGCCGCCGCCAAGCCA
>JAYEKC010000343.1:0-2581 GCA_034716715.1 Gemmatimonadota bacterium
CCGGCCGCGTGAACGTCGAAACGCTGCTCCGCACTCCCGGCGGGGAGCCGCGCGCCGCGTCGCGCGTGGCGGCGTTCGGCGTCATCGTCGCGGCGTCGAGCGTCGCCGTCGGGGGCATGGCGTTGCAGCTTGCCGCCGCGACCCCGCTGGCCCGCCTGGCCAGGGACCTACGCCTGCCCCTCGACCAGCTGGCGACGGTGCTCACCCTGCTGTTCGCGACGTGGCTCACGGGGCGGCTGATTCACCGCGACGGCTGGGCCACGTGGCGCGAGGCCGGTCTTGGGCGCGGGGCGTGGACCGTGGGGCCGCTGGTGTCGGCGTTCGCGGCCGGCCTGGGCGTCGTCCTCGTGCCGGCCGCGCTGCTCCTCGGCACCGGCGCCGCGCGGTTCGAGCCGGCAATGGCGACGGACAGCCCCGCGTTCGTGACATGGTCGGCGGTGGCGCTGCTCGCACCGGCCGCGCTGGCCGAGGAACTCCTCTTTCGCGGGTACGTGTTCGGCGCGTGCCTCGGCGGCGTGGGGCGCGTGGGAGCCGTGGTGGTGACCAGCGTCGCCTTCGGGCTCGCCCACCTGTTCAATCCCGGCCCCACCGTGGCGTCCATCGCCGGGGTGACGTGCGCCGGCGTCTTCCTCGCCGTGGTTCGCCTCTCCACCGGCAGCCTCGTCACGGCCGGCATGGCGCACTTCGGCGTGAACTTCGCGCAGGCCGCCGTGCTGCATGCCTCCGTCAGCGGGCTGGCGCTGCAGGCGCCCGGGTACCGGTACGTGGCGACCGGTCCGGCGTGGCTCACGGGCGGCGCCTGGGGACCCGAGGCCGGACTCGTCACCGTGGCGGCCTTTGCGGCGGCTAGTTTCCTGTACCTCAAATGGTGGCGCCGCGCCCCCGACGGGACGCCGGCTGCCGCTTCATCACCAACCGGAACGCCGAATGACTGAAACCATAGCCGTGATTGGCGCGGGGCAGATGGGCAACGGCATCGCGCACGTGGCCGCCCAGGCCGGGCTCGCGGTCACGATGATCGACGTGTCGGCCGACGCCGTGGCCCGCGGCAAGGCGACGATCGAGAAGAACCTCGACCGCCAGGTGAAGAAGGGCACCATCGACGCGGCGGCGGCGGCGGCCACGCTCGGCCGGATCGCCACGGCCACGGACGTCGGCGCCGTGTCGGGCGCGACGGTGGCCGTCGAGGCGGCCACCGAGCGGCGCGACCTCAAGTTCCGGATCTTCGAGGACCTCGACCGCCTGGCGCCGGCCGGCGCCCTGCTCGCCACGAACACGAGCTCGATCTCGATCACGGAGATCGCGGCGCGGACGAAGCGGCCGGCGGACGTGATCGGCATGCACTTCATGAACCCCGTACCGGTGATGAAGCTCGTCGAGGTGATCCGGGGGCTCGCGACGTCAGACGCCACGACGGCACGCACGGTGGCGCTGGCGAAGGCGCTGGGCAAGACGCCCGTGGAGGCGAACGACTACCCCGGCTTCATCGCCAACCGCGTGCTGATGCCGATGATCAACGAGGCCGTGTACTGCGTGATGGAGGGCGTGGGCACGCCCGGGGCGGTGGACGAGGTGATGAAGCTCGGGATGAACCACCCGATGGGGCCGCTCGCGCTGGCCGACCTGATCGGCCTCGACACGTGCGTGGCGATCCTCGACGTGCTGCACGACGGCCTCGGCGATCCGAAGTACCGGGCGTGCCCGTTGCTGCGGAAGTACGTGGCGGCGGGGTGGCTGGGGCGAAAGTCGGGCCGCGGGTTCCATAGCTACCAGGACAAGTGACAGGTGACGGGGGACGGATGACGGGCATCGGTCGTGCGCCCGCGACCTGAATCCCGTTCGCCGTTCTCCGCCCCAGGGCCGTGGTCGTTTTCCACCAATGATTGAGACCCTCACGCCACTCTCGGAGAGCCAGCGCGCCATCCAGCAGATGGCGCGCGAGTTCGCGCAGCGCGAACTCGCGCCGCACGCGGGCGCGTGGGACCGGGCCGCGCAGGCCGACCCGGCCGTGCGGCGCAAGCTGGGCGAGCTCGGGTTCCTCGGCATGCTGCTGCCCGAGGACGTCGGCGGGCTGGCGCTCGACTCGCTGAGCTACCTGCTTGCCCTCGAGGAAATCGCGGCCGCCGACGCCTCGACGGCGGTGCTGATGTCGGTGCACAACTCGCTCCCCACCCGGATGATCCTCCGGTTCGGCACCGACGCACAGCGGGCGGCGTTCCTGCCCCGCATGGCGTCGGGCGAGTGGCTCGGCGCGTTTGCGCTCTCAGAGCCCGACGCGGGGTCGGACGCCACGGCGCTCACGACGCAGGCGGTGCGCGACGGGGACCACTGGGTACTGAACGGCACGAAGGCGTGGGTGTCGAACGGCAACGTCGCGGACGTGATCCTCACGCTGGCCCGCACCGACAGCGCGGACAGCCGCCGCGGGTCGCGGGGCATTTCGGCGTTCATCGTGACGCCGGACCTGCCCGGGTTCACTGTCGGGAAGAAGGAGGAGAAGATGGGGTTGCGCGCCTCGCCCACGGTGCAGCTCCGCTTCGACGACCTGCGCGTTCCCGCCGACCGGTTGCTCGGCGCGGAG
>JAYEKC010000344.1:0-2578 GCA_034716715.1 Gemmatimonadota bacterium
CGCTTCCATCGCCGCCTTCTTGGCCTCGCGGCGCTCGCCATACCACTTCGTCAGGCGCTCCGTGTCGTCGTTCGGCAGGAACGCGCCCTGCAGCCGCGCCGGCTCGCTCTTGCCCGGCGGGATGAACAGCATGTCGCCGTTGCCCAGCAGCGACTCGGCCCCCATGCCGTCGAGGATGGTGCGCGAGTCGATCTGCGAGGCCACGCGGAACGCGATGCGGCTCGGGAAGTTCGCCTTGATGAGGCCCGTGATGACGTTCACGCTCGGCCGCTGCGTGGCGAGGATGAGGTGGATGCCGATGGCACGCGCCTTCTGCGCCAGCATCGCCAGCGGTGTCTCCACCTCCGCCGCGCACGTCATCATCAGGTCGGCGAGCTCGTCGATCACCACCACGATGTAGGGGAGCACGCCCCCCGTGTACGCGAGGTCGTCCACGGCCAGCGCACTCACCTGCGGGTCCTTCGGCTTCCGGAGCCGCGCGCCGTCGCGGACCTTCTGGTTGAAGTCCTGGATGTTGCGCGAATGGTTCGCCGCGAGCAGCTGGTATCGGTCGTGCATCTCGTACACGGCCCACTTGAGCAGGGCGGCGGCGTCGCGGTTGTCCGTCACCACCTTGTGGCGCTGGTGCGGCAGCACGTTGTACACCGAGAGCTCGACCATCTTCGGGTCCACCATCAGGAACCGGAGCGTCTTGGGCGTGTGGCGGTAGATGAGGCTCGTCACGAGCGTGTTCACGCACACCGACTTGCCCGAGCCCGTGGCGCCCGCGATGAGCAGGTGCGGCATCTTGGCGAGGTCGGCGATCACGGGCTTGCCCTCGAGGTCGCGGCCCAGCGCGATGGGCAGCGCGCGCGGCGTGGCCTGGTAGTCGCGCGACTCCAGCATGTCGCGGAAGTTCACGATCTCGGGCGACGGGTTCGGCACCTCCACGCCCACGGCGCCCTTGCCCGGAATGGGCGCCACGATGCGGATGCTCGGCGCGCGCATGGCGAGCGCGAGGTCGTTGGCGAGGTTGGCGAACTGGCGCACCTTCACGCCCGGCGCGGGCTCGATCTCGAACTGCGTGACCGTCGGCCCGGTGGTGCGGCCGGTGAGCTGCCCGTCCACCTTGAACGTGCGCAGGGCTTCCATGAGCTTCGCGCCCATCGCGTCGAGCGACTGCGACTTGGCCTCGCCGCCACGCCCGCTCCCGGGCAAGAGCAGGTCGAGCGGCGGCAGCTCGTCGGCCATTGCCTCCGACGGATCGGAAGCAGCGGTAATCGCGGCGGCCACCGCCGCCGCGTGGGCGGCGGCCTTCTCGGCCCTCGACTGCTTCTTGCCCTTTCGTGCCGGGGCGTCGTGATGGGCCGGGTCGTCCGCGCCCGGCGCCGCGGAACTCACGGCCGCGGCGTCGGTTGTTTCGGCGTCCGGGTCGCCCGCGGCCGTGGAACCGTCGAACAGGGACAGGTCGAGCGCGGGCATCTCGGCCGAACTCGGCTCGAGCGCCTCGGCCCTGGTCACCCGCGGCGGCGGAAGCGGGTCCGCCGGCGCGAGGGCGCGGCCGATGGCGGCAAGCGACTCCGCGTCCTTCGGGCGCGACGGCTCACCGTGCACGCTGGCCGTGCGGCCACCGAGCAGCAGGCGAATCGGGTTCCACGCCAGGGTGGCCGCGGTGAGCACGCTGAAGGCGATGGCGACGGCGACCCACGCCCCGCCGAGCCCGATGGTCTTGGCGAGGTAGAAGGCGACGAAGCTGCCGACGAATCCGGCGAGCGGGTCGAGCTGCGACGGGTCGAGCGTGGCGCCACGCGCCAGGGCGGCGGCGAGCGCGGTTGCGACGGGCACGATGACCGTGAGCCCGGCGGTGAATACGAGCCAGCGGCGGTCCTCGTCGGCGCGCAGGCGGCCGAGGAGCCTGATGGCGTGCACCGCCGGCACGAGCGGCACGAGGGCGGCGCCGACGGCGCCGAACGTCGCGAGCAATCCGCTGCGGAGGCACGAGCCAACCGGGCCGAAGATGCTGGTGGTGTGCGCGCAGGCCTGACCGTCGATCGCGCCGCCGGCAAGCAGCGCACCGGCGATGAACGCCGCGCCGAGGAGGTACGCGATGCCGAGGATTTCGTTCCGGATGCGCTGGCGTCGCTCGGCCCGGGCGAGAGGCTCGGGTGTGAGGTCGGGCGCGGGCTCCGGGAGCGGCGCGGTGGGACGGACCTTGCGGGCGGATTTCTTGGCCATGGCTCTATAGTTGACTGTCGGGCGACGGCCGGAGTAACGACGGGAACTGCGGGAACGGCGGGGAGCGGGGGAACGAGAAGGGTGACGACGGGAAGGACTGGAAAGGCGGGAGAGTCAACGGCGGGCGAAGGCGGGGTGCCCCCCACATTCCCCGTGGTTGTATCTCCCGCCCTTCCCGAAGTGCCCGCCCCTCCCCTCCCCGCTCCCCCGCTCACCGTCGTTCCCGCAGTTTTTCGCTCTTCCACGCAACATTTCGGTGCCGCATTTCCCGTCCGCATCGCCAACCCTTCGCCCGTGGACGACGCGGCGATGGACCTCGAGCTGGCGCTATGGGACGCGCGGCAGCCCCCGTGGGAGCGGCAGG
>JAYEKC010000345.1:0-2576 GCA_034716715.1 Gemmatimonadota bacterium
AGGTGGAACTGGTGAAGCTCCAGCGCCACTTCATCGGGTGCAGCGACCGGATCCTCGTGCTGGTCGAGGGCCGCGACACGGCCGGCAAGGACGGCGTGATCAAGCGGATTGTGCAGCACCTCAGCCCGCGCGAAACCCGCGTCGTCGCCCTCGGACCGCCCTCGGATCGCGACCGCAGCGCGTGGTACTTCCAGCGATACGTGGCGCACCTCCCGGTCGCGCGCGAATTCGTGCTGTTCAACCGATCGTGGTACAACCGGGCGGGGGTCGAGCGGGTGATGGGGTTCTGCACGGACGCGGAGTACGAGGCGTTCCTGGCCGACGTGCCCCGCTTCGAGAACCTGATCGTCGCATCGGGCATCAAGTTGCTCAAGTACTACCTCGACATCAGCAAGGCCGAGCAACGACGTCGGCTGGCGGCGCGGCGCCGGGACCCGTTGAAGCAGTGGAAGGTCAGTCCAATCGACTCAAGGGCGCAGAAGCGGTGGAAAGCATACAGTGCGGCAAGGGATGCGATGCTCGCGCGGACGCACACGGCAGTCGCTCCCTGGACGATCGTCCGGGCCGACGACAAGCGTGCCGTGCGGCTCAACGTCATCCGGGACATGCTGGGTCGGCTCCATTATGGAGGCAAGTCCACTGGGCTCCTCGCGGCCGACCCGGAGACGGTCTTCCCCTACGACCGACGGTGCGCGGAGCGGGGGCTTCTGGCGCCGTAGTACGGCGATCACGACATCTGCATGCGGGTGCGGATCACGCCGATGGCGGCCGCCGTCAGGCGCTCCGTGGCCGAACCGCGGCCGGTTGGCGTACGCCGGTGTGCCAGGTGAGGTGCTCGTACACGCCACTCCAGTACATGCCGAACGTGATTCCGAAGAGCAGTTCCTCGAGCGGCACTCCGGCGAGGCTCACGCCGCTCAGGTCGCCGAGGTTCCAGACAGCCTCGATGTACCCGGGAACCCCAACCCGAAGGCCGAAAATGAACACCGCATAGAGAGCGCCGAACAGCGCCCCGCCGAGCATGATCCGCCGCGTCAGGTCCGGGCGGCACGCCATTCCCGCGACCGCGCCAATCGCCAGGCTGGCAATGCCGGCGTAGATGGGATTCCACGGCAGAAGGTACAGCGGAACGAATGCCAGGATGGGCGCCGCAAGAGCCAGGCGATGGAACCGGTGGCGGCGGTGATGACGTTCGTGCGGGTCCATGGGAACGATCCGCTGGCCGGACAACGCATCGTAGGCGACGAGTCCGATGCCACCAATCGCAAAGCAGAAGATCAGGCTCTCGACGTCAAATCCCGTACGCTGGGCGAGGTCGAAGAGCGAACGGGGGGTTCCAGTACCGTGGGACGAAGATCGGCTCGGTCAAGCCGAAAAGCGACGTGGCCAGGCTTGTCCACCACATCGCCTGCCTGCGGTCTGGACGCGCGAGGTACAGGGCGAACCACGGCGCCAGGAATGCGGCCGACCAGATCAGCCAGATGTAGTGATAGCGCACCGGTAGCCTCAGGCGTACGTCGAAGGGGTGCTGGATGCCGGATCGCCAAGCAGCTCCGCAAGGGAGCGTCGCTGCTGGCGGACGGCCCGGAGGCCCGCGGCGATGCACTCCCGACGCGCGCCGAACTCCAGAGTGTCGATCGTGCGGCGAAAGTGGGGCCGCAGCACGAAGTCGGCCCGGCCGAACCGCAGGTCGGCGTGATGCAGTTGACAGATCTCGATGGCCTTGAGGAGTGCGCCAAGCCCGTTGTGGACCTTCCCCGCGACGATGGCCTGGCCCGGGTCCACCGCGATGACGACCGGGTAGCCGAAGTCCCGGGCGACGTCGATCGGCGCGATGTCGGCATACACGCCATCGGCGAGGAGTGTGTCATCCCGCCGCAGCGGCGGAGCGACCCCGGCCAGTGCTGCGCTCGCGTGCAGCGCTTCGGTTGCCGGTCCCGACCGCAGAATCACGCGCCGGCCCGACACCAGGTCCGTCGCACAGACCGCCAGAGGCAGATGCCCTTCGTCGAGGTTCTTCCGCAAGGTCAGTCGATCGAGCGCGGCCCGCGCCGGCGCGAGGAAGCTTGTGCCCGGTCCCCAGCCGAAGAACATCTCCTTGATCGCGACTGCCAGCTTCAAGGGCCGACGCAGCCGGTCGCCGAATGACGCCGGCCGTGCGGGCGAGACCGGCTGCGGGAACGCGGACGTCTCGAGCGACAGGATCGCCTCGTACCAGTCCGGCCGGAGCGCATACGCCGCGCCGACAATCGCACCCATCGACACGCCGATGATTGCGCTTGGCGGGTGTCCCATGCGGTCCAGTGCGCGCAGCACGCCGGCGTGCGAAAACCCACGGGCGCCCCCACCGCCCAGGACGAGCGTGTAGGGGCGCCCGGCGCAGGGCGACGTCCCGTGCGCCGCGCTGGTCATTCTGCTCTACTTCTTCGCCAATGTCTTGACGTACTGCACGGCAGCCTCGATCTCGGCCGCCGACAGCTTGTCCCTGAATCCCTTCATGTCGCGTCCCTTGCCGTTGGTCACGGTCTCGATCAGTTCCTTGTCGGTCTTGCCCTCGAGAGTCTCGCGTTTCGTAA
>JAYEKC010000346.1:0-13093 GCA_034716715.1 Gemmatimonadota bacterium
CGGCTCCTGCCAAGTCCACCCCCGCAAAGGCCGCGCCGCCGCAGAAGGCGGCGCCACAAACGGCCCCACAGAAAGCGGCGGCGATGCCCGCGCCGCCGAAAGCCGCGCCGGCTGCCGCCGCCCCAATGACCCCCGGCCTGCCGCTCGAGTACCGCGCGCCGTCGGGCAAGGCGTACTACGCGCAGGCCGACAGCGGCCCCATCGCCCGCGCCCAGGCCGCGCTCACCGCCGACCCGCAGAACGTCGACAAGTTCATCGCGCTGGGCACGGCGCAGGCCGGCGCGCGACAGATGCGCGAGGCCGTGGCCACGTTCACGCGCGCCATCGCCATCGCGCCGAACAACGCCCTCCTCTACCGGTGGCGCGGGCACCGGCACCTCTCGCTGCGCGAGTTCGACCAGGCCGAGGCCGACCTCAACCACGCCCTCAAGCTCGACAGCACCGTGTACGGCGCGTGGTACCACCTCGGCATCGTGCGCTTCATGAAGGGCGACTTCCCCGGCGCCGCCGACGCGTTCATGCACGCGCAGCCCCGCGCGCCGGACGCGGGCGAGCTTGCCGGGTCGACGGACTGGCTCTGGATGTCGCTCGCGCGCGCGGGCCGGATGGACGAGGCCAGCGCGATGCTCGCGAAACACCCCGACTCGCTCAAGACGGCGCCGGACTACGCCTACACCAAGCGCCTGCGGATGTACCGGCAGGAGATCGGCCCCGACTTCCTCATCACCGCCGCCGACACCGGCGACGTGCAGGTGGCCACGCTCTCCTACGGCCGCGGCAACTGGCACCTCGTGATGGGCGACACGGCCACGGCGAAGAAGTGGTTCCGGAAGGCGGTCGAGAGCGGCGGCTGGCCGGGTTTCGGGTTCATCGTGGCGGAGGCCGAGCTGCGGCGTTTGAGGTAGGACCCGGCATCGGACGACCGCTGCGACAAGCGTCTCGGCGCTATCGCGGATGGAGATCAGGCAAGAACCACGGGATGGCTCAGGCGCCACCGCACCTGCTTGAGTCATCCTGCAGTTCTTGTCTGATGTGAATGACAACAGCCGAGACCGCCGTCGCCCACGTGGGCAGCGAAAGGCGGGGCGAGTCAGGCCGGGGCCGCGCGCGGAATGCCGAGGGAGATCACGCAGGCCACGCCGGTGATCACGGCCGCCGTCACGAACACGCCCGCCCCCATCCACCCGAAGAGCGACCCGCCCACCACGAGCCCCACGATGCTCGCGAGCGCGCCGCCGCTTCCGGCGAGCCCCTGCACGGCGCCCTGCACGCGGCTGCCTGCCGCCTGCGAGAGCAGCGCCAGCAGCGACGGCCACATCAGCCCGTTGCCGAGGGCGAGGAGCGCGGCGCCGGCGTAGATGGGCACGGCGCCGCGCGCGCCGAAGAACGGGAAGCTCGCCGCCAGCAGCACGCCGCCGCCAATCACCAGCGCCCGCGGCGACCATCGCTGGCTCGCGCGCGCGAGTACAGGCCCCTGCACCACCACCATCAACACGCTCACGACGGAGAAGAACACGCCCGTGGACGCGATGGGCCAGCCGAGGTCCTGCGCCACGTGCATGGGGAACGCGACGTAGAAGAAGTTGAACGCCAGGTACACGAGCAGGTTGAGCAGGAGCAGCCGGGGCACGAGCGGCATCGCGAGGACCGTGCGCAGGGGGACCTTCTCCGCGGGCCCGCGGTCCACGCAGTCCTTCACCTCCTGGCCGAGCCCCCGCGCCACGCCCTTTCGCTCGGGCACGCGCCGCGGGTCGCACGCCGGCACCTCGTGGAGCCCGAACGCGATCATCGCGCACGCGACGGCCGAGATGACGAGCGCGGCGATCACGGGCAGCGTGTCGCCCCACGGCGTGGCGCCGAGCACGCCCGCCAGCGCCGGCCCCACGACGAAGCCGAGGTTGCCCGACACGGCGAGCCGCCCGAAGTTCTTCGCGCGGTCGGCGTCGGTGGTGACGTCGGCGAGGTAGGCGTTGGCGACGGAGATGTTCCCGCCCGTGACGCCGTCGAGCGCGCGGGCCACGAACAGCACCACGAGCGGCACGGTGAGGGTGAACGCGCCGAGCACGGGGGAGTCCACCGCGAGCATCGGCGTGGCGGGCAGCGCGAGCGCGCCGAGGAACACAGCCCACGAGATCGCCGTGCCGGCCTGGCTCAGCAGGAGGATCTTCTTCCGTCCGTGCCGGTCCGACCATCGGCCGAGGATCGGCGCGCCCACGAGCTGGAACGCCGAGTACGTCGCGCCCATCACGCCGAAGACCAGCGCGTTGCCGCCGAGCCGCGTGACCACGTACACGAGGAACGGCAGGACGATCGAGAAGCCGAGCGTGCCGACGAAGTTGACGGCGAGGATGGGGGCGATGCCCGGTGCGCGGCCGCCGGCCATGCCGTCAGTACTCCTCGTACGCGTCGTCGGCGAAGCAGTACAGCCAGCGCTCGCCCGGCTCCGCCGACGCGACGAGCGGATGCCCCGCCGCGCGGGCGTGCGCGCTGGCGTGCCGGTTGCGCGAGCTGTCGCAGCAGAGCGTGGCGCCGCATTCCTGGCACGTGCGGAGGTGCACCCACGTGGCGCCCATCGCCACGCACTCGGCGCATTCGTGCCGTTCCGGCGCGCGGACGGACGTCAGGCCGGCAATGTGGGCGCAGGCGGAGGAGGCCATCGGCGAATCATAGCCTTAAATTCCCGGCATAACGAACCGGGAGACCTCGTGATCAGCAAGGCAATGCAGGACGCGCTCAACGGCCAGATCCAGGCGGAGTTCGAGTCCGCCTATGTGTACCTCGCGATGTCGGCGTGGTGCGAGCAGCAGAACCTCCCCGGCCACGGCGCGTGGATGCGCAAGCAGGCCGCCGAGGAACTGGAGCACGGGATGAAGATCTACTCGCACATCGTCGACCGCGGTGGCGCCGTGGCCCTCAAGGCCATCGCGCAGCCGCCCGCGAAGTACAAGTCGGCGCTCGAGGTGTGGGAAAAGACGCTGGCGCACGAGAAGTCCATCACCGCGCGCATCAACGCCCTCTGCGACAAGGCCACCAAGGCGAACGACCACGCCATGCTCGAGATGCTCCAGTGGTTCGTGCGCGAGCAGGTCGAGGAGGAGAAGACGGCGAGCGGCATCCTCGAGCAGGCGCGGATGATCGGCAGCGGCAGCGCGATGTTCTTCCTCGACCGGCACCTCGGCAAGGACGCGGCGAAGGAGTAGGCGGCGGCCCGCGACGGGCGTCTCGGCGCTATCGCGGGGGGAGATCAGGCAAGAACAACAGATGATCCAGGTGCCTAGGCACGCACTTGAGTCATCCCGTACTTCTTGTTCGAAGTGAACACCATCGGCCGAGACACCCTTCGCCCACGTGGGCAGCCGCCCTCGTGATGCAGCTACCGCGGCCGGTCGCCCCGGTCGCGGCGCAGGTCACGCTCCTCGCGCAGCCGGTCCATGATCATCCGGCGAATCTCGTCACGCAGGTCGCCGAGGCCGCGGAGCCGGCGCAGCGCACGCAGCGCGTCGTCGCCGGCGGCGCGGAACCCGCACCCGCCCGTGGCCGGCGCGGTGCCCTCGAGGAAGTACTCCTCGTCGCCGCACCAGCCCCAGCCGTTGCTCGATGCATAGCTGTGTTCCACGCCGTCGGGCACCTCGAACGACTCGCCCGGCACCTCGGCGCGCGAAAGGAACGCGGCCACGATGGGCAACGCCGCGGCCGCGCCGGCGAGCCGCAGCGACGTGCCGTCGTCGTTCCCCACCCACGCGCCCACCACGATCGTGGGCGAGTACGCGATGAACCACGCGTCGCGCCAGTCGTTCGACGTCCCGGTCTTGCCGGCGAAGTCGCCGTCGAGTCCTTCGGCGCCCAGCGCGCGGCCCGTGCCGTGCTGCACCACGCCCATCAGCGCCGAGGTCACGAGGAACGCGGCCGCCGGATCGGCCACGCGCGTGAGGCGCGGCGCGTGCGGCGCGCGCGACTCCCGGGCCGCGCCTGCCGCACCCGGCGTGCGCGAGTCGAGCAGGGTGCGCGTGGCGGCGAGGTTGCCGCCCGCCGCGAACACGCCGTACGCGCGCACGAGCTCGAGCAGCGACACCTCGTTGCTGCCGAGCGCGATGCTGGGCACCGCGTGGAGCGGGCTCGTGATGCCCAGGCGGCGCGCGGTGGCGACGATGCGGTCCGGCCCGATCGCCAGGCCGATCCGCGCGAACGGCACGTTGAGCGATTGCTCCAGCGCCTCGCGGAACGTCACCTCGCCGCGGTACGTGCCGTCGTAGTCCACCGGCTGCCACGCGCCTTGCGGCGTGGGCACCGAGAGCGGCTCGTCCTGCACCATCGAGGCGAGCGTGAACGCGGGCTTGCCGTCGCGCCCGGCCTCGAGGGCCGCGAGCGCCACCAGCGGCTTGAACGCGCTCCCCGGCTGGCGCAGCGCGTACGCGGCTCGGTTGAACTGCGACGCGTCGTAGTTGCGCCCGCCCACCATCGCGAGCACGTCGCCCGTGCGCGGGTCGATCGCCACGAGCGCGGCCTGCGCGCCCGGGCGGCCGAGCCGGGCGAGCCCGTCGCGCACCGCGCGTACGGCGCCTCGCTGCAGGGCGGCGTCGAGCGTGGTGTGGATGGCCACGCCGCGCGCCGGAATCCCCTTCCCCGCATCGGCGGCGACGAAGTCGCGGAAGTACCGCGCGTCCACCACCCGCGCGGGGTGCGCGCGCGTGGGGACGCGCGCGCGTCGGGCCCGCACGGCCGTGGCCGAATCGATCCGCCCCTGCGCGGCCATCAGGCCGAGCACCAGGTCGCGCCGCTCGCGTGCGTCGTCGGCGTGGCGCGTGGGCGCGAGGCGGTTCGGCGCGCGGATCATCCCGGCCAGCAGCGCCGCCTCGGCGAGCGACACATTGCGCACCGGCTTGCCGAAGTAGTAGCGCGACGCCGCACCCACGCCGCGGATGGCCGCGGGCCCGTCCTGCCCGAAGTACGCCTCGTTCAGGTACGCCTCGAGGATCTCCTGCTTGGAGTGGCGCAGCTCGAGCGCCGTGGCGAGCGCGGCCTCGCGCACCTTCCGGATGGGCGTGCGGCTCGCCGAGAGGTAGAGGTTCTTGGCGAGCTGCTGCGTGATGGTGCTGCCGCCCTCGGCGATGCCGCGCGCGCGCACGTTGGCGAACATCGCGCCCGCGATGCGCCGCGGGTCGAGCCCGTGGTGCTGGAAGAAGCGCTGGTCCTCCACGGCGAGCACCGCGTCCACCAGGTGCTGCGGCACGTCGCGCAGCGTGACGGGCACGCGCTCCTCGTTGAGCGCGGGGTCGAGCGAGCCGATCATCACCGCCGCGCTGCCGCTGTCGCTCGCGCCGTCTTCGCCGTCGCCGTCGCCGCCGCTGTTGCCCCACGCCTCCGCCCGCGTGTACAGCGCGCTCGGCGCGCGCTCGGCCGGCGGCACCAGGCGGCCGCGCACGATCGCCTCGCCGGTGATGGCCAGCGTGGAGAAGCCGAGCACGGCCACGAGCGCCCGCGTGAGGCGGCGGTGCGTGATGCGCGCGCGCACCCACGAGAGGGCAGCCAATGCCCGGCTGGCGGCGGGGGTCATGTTCAGGTGTCGACTCCGTCTCTATGTGAGACCCCCGACGCGCCCCGAAGGGTTGTGGTTTCAGGGAGTGTCGAATCGCGACGGTGACACCCGACCGTGCGCCTGCGGGCGCCCCCGCGGTCTCGCGCCTGCGATCACCTCAAGCCGGGCCTCCCTGGCCCGACGAGTGTCATTCCCTGCAGACGGTGAGCGGGACGCGTCCGTAGAACCCGATGTCGGGCGCCATCACGCCGAGCTGCGCGACCCAGGCGCCATTCTCGCGCCCGACGGCGAAGATGGCCGATCCGCTGCCCGCGGTAATCTGGGTAGCACCGCCGCGCAGGCTCGCGTGGCGGACGCCGGCGGAAACGTCTGAGGATACAAATCGAATGGACGAGCCTGTGTTCGCGCTGCCGGCCGACGCCAGGAGGGTGTCGTTGAGCGAGAACGTCGATCGCCCGCCGAACGCGACGACGATGAAGCTCGCGGAAAAGGACGAATCGCTGGTCGCCGAGGGGAGCGGGTCACCGCACGACAGCTGATCCGTGGACACGGTCACCGATTGCACCATGAATCCGGATGCCACCTTTGGCGTGGCCGAGTCGCTGCGCTGCGGAGTCGCGCCACCACGCAGATGTGCAGTCCTGAGGCGAACCTCGCGGCCCGTAAGCGAGTCGGCCGTGCGCGGAAGCACTACGCGGAAGCTCATGGACGGCGGCGGTGGCGGCGGCGATGGAACGCCGAGCGTTCCGTCTGCCCCGACACTGAGCCGACGCACGCCACCCTCAGCGCTGTCGTACACCACCGGTGGGTACCCACGTGCGACGTACACGTGCCCGGCTTGCGCCACGAATCGCGTTTCGACATCCGGGAAGTGATTGGCGTAGACCGCCGTCGAGGTGTTGGAGAGCGTGTGCGAGCTCACCCAGATCGAGTGCGTGCCGGGCCGCAGTTGAATGCGCGCGGCGCCATCCCAGCTCCGTCCGTATCCGAGTGGCCGCCCGGCGGGGCGGCCGTCGATGACGTCGAGGTTGGCGCCGCCCTGGAAGGCGAGGACGGCGACGCTGTCCGGCGGGAGCGGCCCGCCGACGAACGTCTGGACCTGAGTGGTTGCGCAGGCGCACACGGCGACGACGCCGAGCAGGGTGGCCGAGTGCAAGCGTACGACAGGCGATACGGGATGCATGCGGGTCCAGGGGAAGTTGGGTGATCCCATATCGGACCCCGGCGCAAAGCGTGACCGGGCGCATAGCGCTCGGCGAGCACTCGGCACACGAATACGCGGTCGGGAGACCTCGAAACGCGAAGCATCGTTATGTTGCGAACATGGCTGACGACCTTCGGGTCGAGGGCAGCGCCACCGTATATCGTTTGTACGACGTTGGTTACGCGATAGCCCTCGACCGCGCGGCAGCCGCGTTGGGCACCGCGACCCGTGGGCGGGCGCGCCCGGAGCGGCAGGAAGCCCGCGCGCTCCAGATCAGGAATCCGCCGCTGCTGGTGTCGCTCGGCGAGCGGCAGGTGACGGTGGGCGAGGCACGCACGGCGACGCTCGCGGCGCACCTGTACGACTTCGGCGTGTGCTCGCTGCGGCTCCAGTTCGCGGCGCCGGCCGGCAGCGCGTGGGGCGCGTTCGGCGATTTCGCCGCGGCCGTCGCCCAGTCAGCCGAGGTGGTGGCGCTGTTCGAGCGGGAGCTGCGGGCGTTGCGCGAGCAGCTCGGGGGAGCCGTCGTCCGGCCCTCCGCGACGCCGATCGAGGAGGAGTTCACCGTGCTCCGGGTGGACCGGATCGCGGCCGCGAACGGGGCCGAGCTGCCGCCCGCGTCGCAGCTCCTCACCGACGACCACGTAGCGCGCGTGCTACTCGGCGAGCGGCGGCACCTCTCGACGGCGGCGCGCAAGGAGCTCGTGCCGCACCGGTTCTCGTACTACGACGACGACCTCACGGTGATCGCGTGGGAGAACGCGCTCGTGGTGGAGCCCAGGGCCACGGACCACGACGTGGAGTTCGTGCTCGAGTTCGCGAACGCGCAGTTCCTGGAGCTGCGCGTGTACGACGGCCAGCTCGACGCGGAGCTCCCGGCGCTGTACGACCGGATCGAGGCCGCGCGGCAGCGGCGGCTGCAGCTGGGCTCGTGGCGGTTCCGGCGCGTGCTCTCCGACCTGCAGACGCGGGTGGCCGACATCACGGAGACCGTGGAGGGCGTGGACAACGCGCTCAAGGTGGTGGACGACGTGTATCTCGCGCGCATCTACTCGGCGGCGCTGGAGCAGTTCCGGGAAACGGCGTGGCGGCGCGGCATCGAGCGCAAGCTCGGGATCCTGCGCGACGCGTACGCCATGCTGAACGGCGAGGCGCAGGTGGCGCGGGCGGAGATCCTGGAGTTCTCGATCGTGCTGCTGATCGTGCTGGAAGTGGTGATGGCGATGGTGCGGTGACGATCCCGCCGGCCTACCGAATGGGCTGGAGCGCCTCGAAGTCGTAGAGCGTCGTGCGCCGCAGCTGGTAGTACGATGTCCAGAACGTGCGCAGGGCCTGCACGTACGACGCCAGCGCCTGGTCCTTCTCGTTCTGCGCCAGGTACAGGTTGTCCACGTTGATCCGGCCGATCCCGTACCGGTTGTATGCCACCTCGAAGCGCTTCTGCGCCACGGTGTCGGCCTTGGCGGCGATCATCAGCGACCGCCGCGCCTGCGCCAGCTGCAGCGCCGCGAATTTCGCGTTGTTGGCGATATTCGCCCGCGCCAAGCTCGCCGTGTTGCGCGCCGCGTCGCGGTCGGCCTTGGCCGCCTGGACCTGCGCCGTATGCGCGCCCCACTGCCACACCGGGATCGACACGCTGAGGTTCATCTGCCGCGCGTCGAGCAGGTTCTTGTACGCGTCGGGCGCGTTGCCGGCCGACGCGTTGTACCCATACGACGCGCTCAACGTGCCCCCCGCTCCCGTGTTCCACCGCGCCTCGCTCACCGACCGGTCGCCGGTCACCTCCTGGAGCTCGGCGTCGCTCATCCCGGAGCTGTTCCGGAGCGCCTGGGCCACCGCCTGCGCCGTGTCGGCCTCCACCGACGGCACCTCCGGCGACACCACGGCCTCGAACGCCGTGCCGGCGGGCGCATTGAGGGTGATGCGGAGCTGCTCGCGCGAGCGCTCGAACGCGAGCCGGGCATCGTCCGCCGCGGCGCGCGCGCGGAGCAGCGCCAGCTCGCTCTGCAGCAGGTCGTTCTCGCCGATCTTCCCCACCTCGTACCGCCCCTTGTTCAGCGTGTAGAGCGTGTCGTTCACGGCGGCGTTGGTCGTGGCGTTGGCCAGCGTGGCGGCCGCCGCGTGCAGGTCGAAGAACGCGTTGGCGGCCGCGATGGCGGCATCCTCCCGCGCCTCGAGGTACCGGCGCTCGGCGGACGTGTTGCGCAGGTCCTGCTGCGCGAGGTCCCAGTGCTGCGCGTTGGCGCGGAGGATGGGCTGCTGGATGCCGATCGAGAGCGGCGTGGCCGACCACGTCTTGCGGAAGTCCGTGCCGTTGAGCTGCACCTG
The DNA here is from genome assembly GCA_034716715.1 of Gemmatimonadota bacterium. Lineage (GTDB taxonomy): Bacteria > Gemmatimonadota > Gemmatimonadetes > Gemmatimonadales > Gemmatimonadaceae > Fen-1231. The sequence goes on from JAYEKC010000346.1 coordinate 9,066, forward strand.
GCTCAGCGACGAGTTGAACGTGAACGTGGTGTTCGTCCACGGCACGCGCTGCACCACGCTCGCGGTGAGCGCGCCCTGCGTCTGCTCCACCGGCCGGTACTGGATCGAGCCGTCGGGTTGCGTGACGGGCGTGATCGACCGCGTGTAGCTCGGCGCCGTGCCGCCGAGGCTGAGCGAGGGGAGGTACTGCGACGTGATCACGCGATCGCGCGCCCGGGCGGCGTCGCGGGCGTCGCGCGCCGAGCGCGCCTGCAGCCCCTGCGCCTGCGCCAGCGCGATCGCCTCGCGGAGCGTGATGGGCCGGCGCGTGCCCTGGGCGCGGGCGGCGCGGGGCACGGCGGCGGCGATGGCACAGGCGCCGGCGGCGGCAAGGGCCGCGATGATGCGCGGCCACGGGCGAAACGACACCATGAAGGTCCTCATTCGTAGCGGAGGCAAACCACGGGATCCTGCTGCGCGGCGCGGTAGGCGGGCACGATGCCGAAGCCGAGGCCGACGGTGAACGACACGCCGAACGCCACGACGACCGACAGCCCCGACACGATCGTCTTGATGCCCGCGACCTTCTCGATGCCGAGCGAGAGCCCGCCGCCCACCAGGATGCCGGCCACGCCGCCCGCGACCGAGATCAGCACCGCCTCGGCCAGGAACTGGAGCAGGATGTCGCGCTGCGTGGCGCCCATCGCGCGGCGCACGCCGATCTCCCGGATGCGCTCCAGGATCGACGCGAGCATGATGTTCATGATGCCGATGCCGCCCACGATGAGCGAGATGGACGCGATGGCGCCGAGCACCACGTTGAAGATCGTCTTGGTGCGCTGCTCCTGCTGGAGCAGCAGCTCGGGAACGGAGACCTCGAAGTCGATCACGGAGTTGTGCCGGCGCTCCAGCTTGCGCTTCAGCACGTCGGCCACCGCCGCCACGAACCGCGCGTCGCTCACGCGCACGATGATGCGGTCGAGCTGGTTCATGTTCCGGCGCTCGGCGCGCGTCGCGTCGTCCTCCTGCGGCTGGTCGTTCGCCGTGGAGACCGTGACCTTCGAGGCCGCCTCGATTTCCTGCTGCGTAACGAGCGCGCGGTTCCGGTAGCGCACCAGCATCGTGCGCACCGGCACGTACACGTCCATGCTCTCGTCGCGGATGCCCAGCTTCTGCGCGTTGGGCCCGGCCAGCCCGCGGTCCTCGAGCACGCCGACCACGGTGAGCCAGTTGCTCCCCACCTTCAGCGCCTGGCCCACCGGGTCCTGGTCGGCGAAGAACCGCGACTTCACGCCGCTCCCGATCACCGCCACCTGGAGCCCGTTCTCCACCTGCCCCGCCGAGAACCGGGCGCCGCGCGCGAGGCGCAGGTTCATCATCCGGAAGTAGGCCGTGTCCACCCCCACGAGCTTCCCGGAACGGTGGCGCCCGTTGCGCGTGATGGTGGTGTTCAGGATCACCTCGCCGCTCACCGCGTCCACCTCGGGGATGGTCGTGCGAATGGCCTCCACGTCGGCGTACGAGAGCCCGGGCGTGAACTTCTTCGTCTCCTTGCTGGTTGCGTCCTTCACCTGCTCGTCGCGCTGCTCGATGATCGGCGTCACGATCACGTTGTTGGTGCCGAGCAGCGCCATCTGCTCGAGGATCTCCTGCTCCGCGCCCCGGCCAATGGCGAGCATGGCGATGACGGACGCCACGCCGAAGAGGATGCCCAGCGACGTGAGCCCGGCGCGCAGCTTGTTGTGCCCCACGGCCTCCAGCGCCGTGCGCAGCGCGAACGCGCCGTGGGCGATGACCTGCGCGCGAACGAACGCCAGGTCGTCCCGCGTGGGGAGCCGCACTCAGCCCTTCCGGGTCGCGGCGCCGGCCGGTGCCTTGGCCGAATCGCCGCGGCCACCCGGCGGCTTCGCCTTGCCGGGTGGCGCCACGGGCACCGGCCGCTTCGCGGCCGTGTCGGCGCCCTGCGGCTTGAGCCCCGCCCGTGAGTTCGGCAGGCGCTCGATGGTCATCGTCGCCCGGTCGGCCGGCGGGATGAGCAGCACGTGGTCGCCCTCCTCGAGGCCGCGCGCGATCACCACCTCGTCGTCGTTCAGGGCGCCCGTCTCCACCTCCTGCTTCTGCACGCCGGACCCGCGCCGCCGGTACACGAACGGCACGCCGCCCTCGTTGCCGAGCGCCTCGAGCGGAATGTGCAGCACGTCCTTCTGCGTGAAGGTCTGGATCGCGTTGCCCGTAGTCATGCCCGGCCGGAGCGTCGTGTCGGGCTTCACCACCTCCACCTTCACCTCGAACACCTTGGCGTCGGAGTTGGGGCGCTGCTCGCCCACGTTCGCCACCGCCGTCACCTTGCCCTCGAGCTTCTTGTCGGGGTCGGCGTCGAGCGAGAGCACGACCGGCATGCCCACCGCCAGCTTCCGCACGTCGATCTCGTTGACGTACGTCACCGATTCCATGGACGACATGTCCGGCAGTGTGGCCACGCCCGGGTCCCACGGCGACACCTGCGACCCGACCGTGCGCTTCTTCCCGTTCCAGTCCTTGATGTAGATCACCATCCCGGACGCGGGGGCTTTGATGGTGAAACCGCTCATCACTTCCTGCACGACCTTCAGCTTGTTCTGCTGCCGGGCGAGGTCGGTGCCAACCTCGCGCATCTTGGCCTTGGCCTGCTCCACCTTGGTGACGAGGTCCACCGAGTCCTGCCGGAGCGCGCGCATCGCGCGCTCGTAGTCGATCTCGGCCTGCCGCTGCACGCTCGGTGCCTCGTAGCGCGACTGGTCGCGGGCCAGCTTCTTCTCCTCGAGCGTCAGCGCCTGCGTGCGCATCTCCTCGCGCGCCTTGGAGAGGTTCAGCGTGGAGTCGAGCGACGCCTGCTCGAACTGCGCCTGCGCCTTCTGCATGGCCAGCTGCACGTCGGCCAGCTTCGACGCCGCCGGCGAGCGGTCGAGGTCGGCCACCACGTCGCCCTCCTTCACCGTGGTGCCCTCGGGCACGATCGACTGGATCTTCACGCCGTTCCAGATCTCGGCCTGCTGCATGTTCTGCGGCCCCGTGATCGTGACCGACTTTGGCGCGCGGAGCTCGCCGGACGCCGTGACAATGATCTTGAAGTCGCCGCGCTTCACGGAGGCCGTGAGGGCGTCGCTGCCGCCTGACGACGCGCGGGCCAGCAGGACGTACGTGGGAATGCCGACGATGGCCGTGAACGCCGACGCGAGGAACCACCTGGTCCGGACGAGTCGCTTGAGCATGGGGGACCCCGAAGGGGGAGACTGTCGAACGGTTGCCGAGCGTGTACCCACTTGAGACACCGCAGGGCCGCATTCCGTTCTCTCCGGCCGGCCCGCCGCCCCACGATGGGCAACACGGGCCCGCAGCGCACCCGGCTTAATCGAGACTTAATCGCAGTGTACTGGTTTTATAATACACTCAAGTGACCGGATTCGTGCCACCGCGCGGCGATGCGGGGTCAGCCGGGCGGGCCAAGCCGGGCCACGTGCACCGTCCCGAACGACCGCGAGGCTCGCACGGCCCACGGACGGCCGGAACGTTCCTGCAACTGCCGGCAGATTCCGGCCGCCGCCTCCCGCTCTCCCTCCTCGCTCCCGCCGGTCACGAGCCAGGCGGCGCCATCCCGGCTCAGGCGCCCCAGCGTGCCGTCGTCCAGCGCGGCCGGCCGGGCACGGTCCAGGGGCACGAGGCGGTCGTCAGCCGCGTCGGCGCGGTACAGTGACCGGAGCGGGTACAGCGCGTACGCGCGGTCGAGCGCGCCGGTGCCGGTGCCGGTGGCGTCGCTCCCGGACTCGATGAGGGTGGTCCGCAGGAGCACGGCGCCCGTTCCATGGCCGGGCTCCTGGTTGAACCAGGCCACGGCGTCGCGCCAGTCGTCCGTGCGCCAATCGAGCAGCCGCCCCTGCGCGATGAACATCCGCACGGACGGGCTGGTCACGGCCCCGAGCGCGGCCACGGTGGCGATCGCGGCGGTGCGCACCCTGGGCGCAGGCACCATGCTCAACGCCACGCCGAGCAGGAGCATCGCCGCGGGCGCA